>CACDBG010000005.1 GCA_902551155.1 uncultured Verrucomicrobiota bacterium
TGAACAAATGCGAACCTTTCTGCCACTAGGCGATGGTTTCAACTATCTCCTCTGCGGCGTAGCTAAAGCGGAAATTTCACTGGCTAGCACCACTCAACTCTACAACCCACGAACACGCAACTGGGCTCACAAGATTTTAGACGCCTTTAACTGGGGACATGAAAAATTTCCGGAACTCATTTCTTCAGGCACGCGTCTGGGCACACTAAAGGCTGAATTGGCAGAAGAAATCGGTCTGGATCAAATTGAGGTCATTGCCAGTTGCAGTCATGACACGGGCTCTGCTGTGGCGGCTGTTCCTGCTGAGGAGAAAAACTGGGCCTATTTGAGTTCAGGAACGTGGAGCTTGATTGGCGTCGAATGGCCCAAACCCATTATCACCGATCAATCTCGGAAACTAAACTTCACCAACGAAATCGGTTATGGTAACACGGTGCGTCTACTTCGTAACTGCATCGGTATGTGGCTTTTGTCAGAATGCCGCCGAATATGGGCCGATGAAGGACATACGTATGCCTACGCTAGGCTTGCCCAGATTGCGGAGGAAGCCAAACCTTTTACTTCCGTCATTAACCCAGAAGATGATCGTTTTTTTAAGCCGGACAATATGCCCAGCGCCATCGCCGAATTCTGCCGCGAAACCAATCAGCCTGAACCCACTGCGCACGGGGCAATTGTGCGCTGTGTATTGGAAAGCCTGGCCCTGCTTTACGCTCAACGGCTGAAAGAAGCAGGTGAACTCACTGGCCAACCCATTAAACGGCTTCATATTGTAGGTGGAGGCAGTCGCAATGCACTGCTTAATCAATTTACTGCCAATGCGTGCGGGGTAGAGGTAATTACCGGGCCTACTGAGGCCACAGCTCTGGGTAATGTACTGGTGCAGGCGATTACTCTTGGGGATTTGCCTGATCTTGCCAGCGCACGACAAGTGGTGGCCCAATCCATGGATGTGGAGTCTTTTCAACCTGAAGATTCTGCAGTGTGGAATACGGCAAAAACACGATTTAAAGAATTAACATGAAAACCCTCGTTCTATTTCTTATTTCCATACCGTTACTGGCTGCGCCCTTGGGGCCTCAGGGGATTATTGGCACCAAGGAGAACCCGAAACGAGTGGCGCGATTGCAGATCACCAAAGGTGGTGTGTATGAAAATTATCTGGTGGATAGCAACTGGGCCGGTGGTAATCGCGTGAAGATTACTGCAGACAATGTGACCCTTCGCAACTGCGAGATTCGTAATGCATCAGGTAACGGCATCGGGATATTTGGAAAAAATGTAATAATTGAAAACTGCAAAATTCATCACTTGCTCGCCGGCACTTTCAAGCAACAGGCTGATGCCCACGGTATCACGGGCCGTTGGGGGAAGATTCTCATTCGTAATTGTGATATCGGACTCATCAGCGGTGACTGCATTCAGTTTGATCCGGACCGCAAATCAACCGGGCAAGTGATGATTGAAAACTGCCGATTATGGACAGGGCCTTTGCCGGCTGATGCGGCGAGCTTCAAGAAAGGCGAACGACCCGGAGAGAACGCGGTGGATACCAAGACGATGTCCAAGGGAGAACGTGCGCAGTTAATTATTCGCAACTGTATCCTGGCTGGATGGAAGCAACCTGGCCAGATTAGCCTGATGGCAGCGTTGAACTTGAAGGAGAATATCAATGCCACAGTGGTCAACTGTGTCTTCCTTGATAATGAAGTAGCCTTTCGCCTACGCGGACCGACAAGTCGCAAGGGCGCATGGGTACGAATTGAAAGGTGCGCGATTTACCGCAGTGAAGTAGGTGTGCGTGCTGAGGATACCATCGCCAATTTAAAGATCCACCGGCTTGGGTTTGGCAAGGACGTGAAACGCCAGTATCACACGCCGGATTGTGATTTTGGCCCGGACTATGAGAACACCGGCCAATTTTTAGCACCGGCAATTGAGGAAGCCCTCCGCAAGGGATTAAGGTAAAGAGGCTGATTTTGGTTGCTCAAATTAATAACTATGTTCCGCAAAATGTTTGACAAACCTTTTCCTCAGGCTTGGGTGGAAATTGGTAAGACTTGAGATCTCTGCGGTTGTTATAAGGTTCCTGCAGCACAGCTAAGAGATTTTTCAATGGTTGTAAATCGCCTTTTGTAGCCGCATCTAAAACCTGTTCCACTCTATGATTGCGTGGGATCACAACCGGGTTGTTGGACCGCATCAAAGATAAAGAGGACTCCAATGGTTCCGTGTTTTTAGTGAGCCGAACTTGCCAACGAGCATACCACTCTTTGAAGGCATCGCTCTCATAACGCTCACCCTTCGGTGGTAATTCATTGGTTAAATCCATGAAGGTATTTGTGTAGTCCGCGTTTTGCTGATGCATCCACATAAGCAGATCAGTGATTAGACTTTCATCTTCAGATTGTTCGCCGAACAAGCCAATTTTACCACGCAACATGGAGAGAGATTTTTCTTTATACACTACCCCAAAACCATTAATGGCTTCCTCCGCTACCTCTTTTGCCTTATCGAAGTCGTCATCCAGTAAAGGCAACAAGGTTTCGGCAAAGCGGGCCAGATTCCATTGGGCTATTGCGGGTTGGTTGGCATAGGCGTAGCGCCCCATATGATCAATGGAACTAAAAACCGTATTCGGATCATAAGTGTCCATGAAAGCGCAGGGCCCATAATCAATCGTCTCACCTGATAAAACCATGTTGTCAGTATTCATAACCCCGTGAACAAAGCCCACTCGCATCCAGTGAGTTATCAGTTCTGCCTGTTTTTCTATGACAGATTTAAGCAGCGAAAGGGGTTTATTTTGCTTCTCCTCGATATGCGGAAGGTGCCGTTTGATGGTGTAATCAAAAAGGGATTTGATTGCTTCTCTGTCTTGCTGCAATGCTGCGAATTGAAACGTACCAACACGAATATGTGAGCTTGCAACCCGTGTAAGAATTGCTCCCGGTAGGGGAGTTTCACGATACACTTGCTCACCGTTTGTAACCACCGCAAGACTCCGGGTAGTGGGAATATTGAGTGCGTGCATGGCTTCGCTGATTATATATTCACGCAGCATCGGTCCTATCGCAGCACGTCCGTCTCCACCTCGTGAATATGGTGTGGGACCGGAACCCTTGAATTGAAGGTCAACGCGCTGACCTCTCGGAGTGATATGCTCTCCCCAGACAATCGCGCGGCCATCACCCAACATGGTGAAGTGACCAAATTGATGTCCGGCATAAGCCTGCGCAAACGGCTCTGCTTCCTCCGGTATTTGACTGCCGGCAAACAGCGCAGCTTGTTGTTCCGCACTTTTATCGGAAAAATTCAAACCC
Organism: uncultured Verrucomicrobiota bacterium; assembly: GCA_902551155.1. Taxonomy (GTDB): domain Bacteria; phylum Verrucomicrobiota; class Verrucomicrobiia; order Limisphaerales; family UBA1100; genus UBA1100. Next base: position 3,324 of record CACDBG010000005.1, read on the forward strand.
AAATCGGTGGCAAGTGACGTATTTAAGACAACCAATTCCGGCTTGGACACCGGCGTTGGCAAGAGTTTTGTGTGGAACGCCTTTGGCAGGTGAAGATAGGTGTTATCAAATTTAAAGCCGAAGCTAGTCATTTAGTATTACCTAATTAACGATACGGCTGAACCGGGTCATCCTTCTTTCCACACCACTCAATCTTAACTATCGCAATCACCATAAGGAGTTGCTTAAGGGCTTTATAAATATCAAAACTTAAAGAGCAGCCACTTGAAGTAGTTCTTTTTCAGCTTCGTTGGTCCAGATACCCGCGTCGAGTTTCTCGGCCACGGTGGGGTATTTATCGGCCAATTCAGAAAGCGGGGTAAGGGGCAGCTCCTTTAATTGTGGGTAGACAATAATTTTACCGGCCAAACTCCGCGCTTCCACTGCGCGTATTCCGTCAATCGCTCCTGCCATACCACTAACTGCATCCACTGAGCGATCGGTATTGAGTTGGCCTGACAAAACCTTTTGCAAAACAACTTTCATATCAGACAAACGCGAGCCGCTGGTGCCGAACATGAAGCAACGATTGGCAATGTAGGTATCCAGATCAATCTCCTGTTTCACACTTGCTGGAATACCGGCAAAAATATTGATCAAGGCCCCCTCAGCACTGTCCTTGATCGCCTGAGCCACCACTGCGCCCACTGGTGCCATAATTGCAAAGTAGCTGAATTTTTCCTCCAATGGTGTTTCCTGCGGATTAACCAGTGAAAGAGAAACACCACGTTCCTCGGCGAGTGAATTTACCTTTTCACCCAATGAGGCAAGCCGGTCATTATCAAAGTCGGTACCGATTACTGACAGATTTTCTATCCCTGAGGAGACCAGACGAATGGTGTGCATCTGGCCCATGGGTCCGGCAGCTCCAACAATAAGCGCGTTGTCACCAAGACGGGCTTCACCGGTTTCAGGGATATTCCTATAACTCTCGGCTGCATCGGTACCCGCGGTTCCAATCCAGCGAGTCATCCCATAATGAGTCCGACCAACTCCTACTGATACATCTTCACCGATGGTTTCACCTCCTAGGACAATATTGATAATACCATTAGCCGCCAGTTTATCATTAAGCACTTCAATGGTTTCCTTATTTGAACCAAAATAAACGATATCATCAAAGGCCTCATCAGCCAGTCCCGCCACCGAATCAGTTAACTCAGGAGTAACGCCGAGCTTTTCAAGCGCCTTCCCTTGATCTTGGTCAGCATAACAGGTGGTAATGGAAGCGGGGCCGCCCTCAGAAGAAAAGGATTCTTCAAGGCCTTCAATCACCCGGTCTGAATCGGCGACAACCAGTAATCTACTATTCAGTAGGATCGTATTTCGCTCCTCAGTTACATAAGAACACTCCACACAGGCCCAGGGTTCCACCAAAGCAATCGAGGAAGAGCTCAGGTCCTTTTCAACTGGAAGCAAAAAACTCTCATCCAAATTCGGATCAACAATCACGCGCTCATCCATAAGCACGTACTCCTGCAATCCCCCTTCAATATTGTAGCCAAAGGCGGAATTAGAGTCGGCAGTTTTGAGCCATCGGTAATCGGTCTGGACCAAAACTTTCTCACCGGGTTTATGCCTGCTAACTTCATCACCAGAGGAAACAATGGTGCAGAATACTTCATGACCGGGCACCGTAGGATTACTGCCTGGTTGGTAACTGGGTAGTTCCTCAAGGATGGAAGTATCGATTCCTGAAACAACCTCACTTTTACGAACATGCCCATCAAATTGCTTGAGAAGCTTAAGGTCTGAGAAGCACAAACCCACCGCATCAATCTTACCTATCATCTGGTGTGGCCCGGGAGCATACACCTCTTTTTCCGTGTTGAGCTCAAGTTTATCAGGCCCAACCAACTGGATGGCGCACTGTGTTTGGGGAATTTCTTTTTCCATAAATTTTCCTTTATCCTTTAGTTAAGCATAACCTGACCACCAGACACAGGCAGCGCCTGGCCAGTTTCATACTTTTGTTCGATTAAATAATAGATAGCCTTCATAACATCAGGCGTAGTGCAACCGCGGCCCATGGGCACCTTAGATTCGTAAGCGCGTTTGACATCATCAATTGTTTTGGCACCGGGGATTTTGCCCGACTCAAGGTACTGGGCAAATAAGCCGTTATCAGGATCTGACCAAAGTGGACCATCAAAGAAATTGCCCGGACAAATGGAATTCACTTTAATACCGTCCTCAATAAGTTCCAGCGCAAAGGACTGGGTCAAACCAATTCCTCCAAACTTACTGCCCGCATAAGCCCCATTACGGTTGGACCCAACCAGACCTGACTTAGAATTGATCTGGATAATGTCACTAAAATAATCGCTGCAAGCTTTATGCTGCAAGGCAAGAATCTGAGCTGCTGCCTGTGTACACAAGAAATAACCCCGGTAGTTAACCTCCGTTACAAAATCAAAATCCTTTACCGGCTGGGTTTTAACGCTCTCAGCTTTAACCACGCCTGCATTGGAAATGAACCCATCAAACCCGCCGAAGACTTTCACTATCTCACTGATTGCAGAGCGAATTGAAACTGGGTCAGTAACATTCATCGAAACTGACTTCGCACGATTAGGACCATGCTTCTTTCGCAACGACTCAGCCTGTTTCTCAGCCTCACCAATATTAATATCAGCCAAGACTACACTCGCGCCCTCCTTAACTAAGTCTTGTGCAATCCCTAAACCAAACCCCTGAGCTGCACCGGTAACAATAATAAGCCTGCCTGCCATACGGCCCTGTAATTTTTCATCCACTGGATCAACCTCAAAGGCACCGATTCCCTCTACTTTAACCGACTCAACATTGGATCCTGAACCCAACGCCTGTGCTACAGCCTCAATCATCGATGCCTCATCCATGGATTCCGAAATAGAGAGGGTAACCGCACTGCGATTTGTCGTTTCAACAAAACGAACAACCGGATAGCGCTCATCTTTACCCAGTCTTATCCGCAGTACTGGCGCAATTAAATTAACCATTTCTTCAGTGTCTGCTGCCATAAGTCAAAATTCCTCTTCTAGAGTTTAGCCAAAATAATTTTTGAGGACAACCGCCCCAATTCGACTAAAGTCCTCAATACGTTGATTGGCATCACCCTCCTGCCCATACACAAAACCCTCTTCCCCGTGTGCCTTCAGGAAAGCGTGGGCGGCCAATACACAAATGCCTTCCCTGAAGATCGAGTCGATCTCCTCTGGGACCGCTTCACCTCCCACACAAGCGGGCTTAATTGGCAAAAGATCCAATGTATTATGCTCGGTACCCGCCACTACTGCAATGCCAGCCTGACGGATCGCTGAAACATACTCAACAAGCACCTCCGGGCTATTACGAATAGTAATGAATTCCACCATGGTATAGTGATTGGCTTTGAGCGTTTCAATTAATTGCTCAACCGGAGTTTCATATTCGCATCGCTTCTTAGATCCATCCGCCAAAACCGGGTAACAAGGAATACCGCCCAATTCAAAGATGAGCTCCTTGGCTTGCGCTAAGTTCACAAATGTTTCTGGTACGAAACAGATCTTCCCGGCCTTCATGAGATTCGAGCGAATCTCATTCTGAATACCAACTGTATCTGAAGGATTAGATTGAGAAGAAACTCGAAAAATATCAGTCAATTTTTGTTGCCGCTGATCCTCGGAAACCTTGTCAAAAAAGACCTCCTGAAATGCCTGAGCCAAATGCCGTTCCTGGAGCGTAACTGTATCAGCACTACACTCGTGTCGCTTTACTACCCGCGCAATGACCGCCTGATCACCAAGGCCGGTATCAATACCGTGCTCACTAAAGACAGCGGCCATCTTCACAGCCATTTCCTGCATCCGTAGTTTATCATTATTGCGGATACCACTTAACAGTTCATCTGCCCTTGATGAAAGATCTTCAAACCGGCTGATTGCCTTACCGCAAATATAATGACGACCTGGGTTTCCCGGGTCATTGATCCGTATATCCTTCTGCTGCAAGTCGGTTTCAAGGGCAATGATCTCGGTGCCAAACAGGGGAAAAACATTCTTATCCCGCGCTGTTTCAGTAAACCTTTGATACACTGAGTAATCGTAATAGTTACCACAACCCAAAACTCGAACGCCCTGGTCTGCAGCAAGTTCGACAGCCTGCTCAACAGTTTCAAAGGCCGAAAAGTTTGGCGGTAAATGAATATGTGAATTGTAGGTGAGCGATTCAGGTAAACTGATATTACTTGCCTCGGTTGTCACCGCATTCACACTACCGATTTCTTTCAGAAAATCTGTTGCCTGTGTTTTGGCTTTACTCATGGAGAAAAAATAGCTGCCTACACTCCGTTACGATTGCGTCGCAAAAGTTCGCCTGTTGTAGGATTGGTTGTGACCTGATGACCAGGCAGCGGAACGATCCGTTCATGAATGGCGTCGAGCATCCAGTTTGCCTGCGGGAAGAAATCCTCCTCCACCTCGGCGCACGGCGTAATCCAGTTACGAGAACCCACCACCACAGGAGGCGCATCCAAATAATCGAAAGTAAGCTGGCTTAGATTAGCGGCGATATCCTGCATAACTGACCCGCGCTCACACGCATCGGAGGAAAGTAGAACCTTACCGGTACGCCGGACTGATTCAGTCAAGGGCTCGTAGTCGAGCGGGTTAATTGAACGGCAATCGAATACATCACAACTCATACCATACCGTTCCTGCAATTGATCAGCAGCCTCAAGGGCCCGATAAAGGGTGGCGCCCACAGTGATCAGGGTCAGATCATTACCTGATCGACGTTTAGCTGGGGGTCCCATGGGGACCTCATAATAGTCTGCCGGAACCTCAGGCTCAAAGAGTTCACCAATGTCATACAAGCGCTGGCTTTCAAAAAAGACAACCGGATCGCTTCCTGCCAAAGCGGTATTGAGCAACCCCTTGGCGTCATAGGGAGTAGCGGGGAAAACAACTTTCAAACCAGGAATGTGACTAACGACCGCACACCAGTCCTGTGAATGCTGAGCTCCATACTTCGAACCCACTGAAACACGCAACACCACCGGCATTTCCAAAATTCCCGCACTCATACTCTGCCATTTGGCGAGCTGATTAAATATTTCATCACCTGCACGGCCCATGAAATCGCAGTACATCAACTCTACCAAGACACGACCTCCTTCAAGGCCATACCCCACGGCAGTTCCCACTATGGCGGCCTCGGAGATGGGTGAATTGAAAAGACGATGGTAAGGTAATGATTCGGTCAGTCCTCGGTAACAGGCAAAGGCACCTCCCCAATCACGGTTTTCTTCACCGTAGGCAACCAAGGTGGAATCCTTCTCAAAGCGGTGAAGAATAGCTTCAAAGATGCCATCACGATATTGAAAAACCTTGTTTTTGGAGACCGGCTTCCCATCAACAATACCTGCACGGGACTTCTTGGCCAAAGCCTGCACCCGAGGGTTGTCTTCATGGGGAATCAAAAATTCCGGTTCACGCGAAACATCATAACTTTCACGTGGACGGTTGGAAAACATGAGATCACCAATAGTTTCCGAATCAAGGCGGGGTGAAATTTCCAAATCGGTGGCCAATCTACAAGCTTTCGCCATGGCAACCCGCGTTTTTTGGGCAACGGATTCGGCTAGCGCATCATCCATCACTCCAATACGTTTTAACTCCTCTGCATAGCTCTCCAAAGGATCAATCGCCTGCCAAGATTCAATTTCCTCCTTCACGCGATAAGAGGAAGCATCAGAGGGTGAATGACCGGAGAAGCGGTAGGTGATGGTCTCCAGAAGTACTGGGCCATCTCCTTTTTCCAAAAGTTCGCGCTTGCGACGAATGGCATCAACTACCGCCAGGGGATTGTAGCCATCAATGCGCTCCGCATGCATAGCATCAGGACTTACGCCTGCCCCCACTCGGGCAAGGGCATCAAAAGACATGGTTTCCCCGGATGTCTGGCCGCCCATACCGTAAAAATTATTCATGAAGTTAAAGATAATTGGCAATCCACCACGCATCGATTCATCCCATAGCTCATCAAATTGCCTCATACCGGCAAAATTCATGGCCTCCCAAGTGGGCCCACAACCCATTGAGGCGTCACCGATATTGGCAATGACCAAACCCTTTTTCCTATTCACTTTTTTAAAGAGAGCCGAACCGGTGGCAATGTCAGCCGAACCTCCCACAATCGCGTTATTGGGATATATCCCAAAAGGCGGAAAGAAAGCATGCATGGATCCACCCAAACCACGGTTAAACCCTGCTGCCCGAGCGAAGATTTCGGCCAAAGAACCGTAAAGCAGAAAGTCGCGAGCCAACTCCTTCACGTTGCCATTACTTTCTTTTTCCACAACCTTTAAGCAATCACCCTCCAGAAACGTCTCCATCACTGTCTGCAGATCTTTTTCCTCCATTTTTCGTATAGCAGAGGTTCCCTTAGCCAGAATCTCGCCGTGTGAACGATGAGACCCAAACACGTGATCTTCCAGACTCAGCAAAAAAGACTGTCCCACCGCTGCAGCCTCCTGACCAATAGATAGGTGAGCGGGCCCCTTATGATCATACTCAATATCTTGATATATGCCTTGGGTCTTGATCTCCTGCAGCATGGTCTCGAATTCTCGTATGAGAAACATGTCCTCATAAATACCTAACAGCGCTTCGGCACCGTAACTTTCAAGCTCATCTTCAGAAGTCCTAGAGTATTGGTTGAGCGGGATATCAGGACAAACGAGTTTACCTCCCTTGCGTTCTTCTTGAGGTTCGACTATTTGCGATTTTGGCATGGCTAATTATAAAAAAAAGTTTTAGCGAACGGCCATGAAAACATCTTTCATGACTTCAGAGGTTGTAGGATGAGGAAAGATAATTTCATCTATTTCCGCTTCCCGTAATTCGGTCTCGAGCATGGCAGCTGCTCCAAATATCATTTCTGAGCAGGCTCCTCCAATCATATGCACCCCAAGTAAACGTCGCGTGCCTTCCTCGACTACCACCTTACATAGGCCTCGCTCGCCCGGGTGTTCAGCCAAGTAACGGGCGTTAACACTCATTGGAATTTTGCCGGTGGTTACCTTCATCCCGCGTTCTTCGGCTTGCTCTTTGGTTAAGCCAACTACCGCGATCTCGGGACTGGTGTAGACCACTGAGGGAATGGAGTCATAACGCATATGATCTTTGCGGCCGGTGATATTATGGACTACAACTTCAGCCATACGACTGGCAGCGTGGGCCAACCAAGACCTTCCAGTCACATCTCCGGCGGCCCATACCCCGGGAATATTGGTGGCACACCGCTCATCCACCTTAATGCCTCCACGTTCATCATAGTCCACTCGCAAATTGTCCAATCCAAGATTTGCAAGATTAGGCTTACGACCTGTAGCGACAAGAATCAGTTCACCTTGGGCGGTCAGGCTTTCATCTTTCACAGAAAACTTCACTTCACTTCCTAAAATTTCTTCAACCCTCGCTCCAACGTGAAAGGTAACATTCTTCTTAGTCAATTCACTGCGAAGAATTTTTGCCAAATCAGGATCCAAAGTCGGACAGATTTCAGGCAGAGCCTCCACTACCGTAACCGGTACGCCAACTGAACCAAAGAGGCAGGCAAACTCGCAACCAATCACACCGCCCCCAACCACGACCAAGCTCTTGGGTAACTGCTCCAGTTCCAGAATACCGGTGGAATCCACCACATTACTCCCCTCAATACCGGGAATCGGTGGTCGTGATGGTGAAGATCCGGTGCAGATCAAAATGTTATCGGCCTCATGAGTTTCGCCATCCACTATAATCTTGCGCCCCTCTAAAAGGGTAGCCTGCCCAAAGAGAACCTCCACCTTACGTTTCTTCATAAGGCCCACAATCCCTTCGCGCATCCCGTCCATAACCTTTGTCTTGTGCGCGTTGGCTTTCTCAAAATTAAAACGAACATCAGACACCTCCACCCCGAATGCCTCGCCATGAAGGGCATGATGATAGGTCTTAGCCGCCTGTAACAAGGTCTTGGAAGGCACACAACCTTCATTAAGACACACGCCACCCAGTTTCTTTGCTTCAACCAATAATACCTTCAAGCCCTCATCTCCGGCCTTCTTTGCCGCTATATAGCCGGCTGGTCCGGCTCCAACTATCGCCAAGTCATACTTCACGTTGTTTCTCCTCCATTATTTTGTCCGGCATCCTCGGCCGGATAATTTTCAAGTGTATCCACCAAATCCTTCAGAAAACGGGCTGCGGGAGCACCATCAACGGCCTGATGATCGATGGTTAAACTTAAGGTTATACATTCGGCAGTCGTGATTTGACCGTCCTCACCTCGCACCGATTTTAAGGATATACCGCCCACACCCAAAATAGCGGCCTCCGGCGGATTGATCACAGGGGTAAAGTGATCGACTCCCAACATGCCGAGATTAGTCAGGGTAAAGGTCCCTCCACTCAATTGATCGGGTAATACCGTACCTTCAATGCAGGATTGAACCAATTCCTTGATGCCGACTGACAAATCCTCCAACGACTTGGAGCAGACACTGCGTAATACAGGCACCATAAGGCCACGCGGTGTGTCCACGGCTACTCCCAAGTGCACTTCCTCAAAGCGTGCGATTCGGTCACCCAGAAAATGCGAATTAAGGTCGGGATGCCGCTTCAATGTCTGGATCAAGGCATGAGCAATTAAATCATTGAGCGTAATTTTGGAGTGGTTTGAGTCTCCCGCTTCATCCCGCTTTCTCTTGCGGTAGGTTTGGATGGCAGTAGCGTCAAAGGTGGAATTCAAGGTGAACTGGGCCGTGTTGGAAAGAGATTCCATCATGCGCTCGGCAATCAGTTTGCGAATACCTTTCACCGGCTCCACTTTAGCCCCCTCAATGGCACCTGGCTCTAGCATATCGCCGGCTAGCGCCATGCCTGCCAGGCCTTTACCTCGAACAGGTGGTTCCAAACCCGCTTCCCGAGCTGATACTGCAGCCGAAGCACTCAGGCGCGGACGCCCGGCAAGAGCCGACTCCACATCACGTTCAATCACGCGCCCTCCCGGGCCGGTTCCGGCAATGCTTTCCGGATCAATCCCTGAACGCAGGGCGAGTTTAACCGCACGCGGACTGACCCCCGCCTCAGGGCTTCCACCCGAAGAAGTAACAACTGGCGCCTCAGCAGCTGGAGTCGGGATGTCAGAGGAAGTTGCTGGCGGACTGGCCGGTTCAGCCGCCGGGGCCGCTGTTTCTTTTTGCGGACGCAGACCTGAGACATCCTCGCCTTCCTCACCCACGGCCACCACGTTGGCCAAAACCGGAACATCGTCTCCCTCTTCCCAAAAGAGTTCCAATACCGTGCCCGCCGCAGTGGATTCCAAGTCAAAGCTAGCCTTATCAGTCTCAATAACCGCCAGCACAGCTCCCTCCTCCACCACCGCACCGGGAGCAACCTTCCACTCAGCAAGGATACAATCCTCCACTGACTGTCCCAGTCGGGGCATGATCACGGGTGTTGCCATAATTATAGTTCCTTTATTTTATCAGGTTAAACCAAGCGCACCTTTACGTCCTGCTTGCGCAGGGCCCGGGCATCCTTGGCAGGAAATTTCTTGTCAGTAATCAAAACGTCCACGTTATCAAATCCGCTGACGCGGGAGAAGGATACTTTCCCCCACTTGCGCGAGTCAGCCAACAGGATGACTTGGCGGGCCTGCTTCTGCACCAAATCCTTGGTGAACGCCTCATTGGGATCGGTCGTGGTGAGGCCATCCTTAATGGAGAACCCCATGGTTCCCATAAAAGCCTTGTCCACCCTCACCTTATCCAAAACCGCGCGGGTAAGAGGACCAACCATGGTTTGGCTTAAAAACCGCAATTCACCACCGGTAAGAATGATGCGTAATCGTGAATTGGATAGCTCAGTGGCTGCCCGCAGAGAATTAGTCACCACTGTTAGATCCGACCGATCAGCCAACAAACTTGCCAACTCCATCACCGTGCTGCCGCCATCCAAAAAAATTGAATCGCCTGAACTAATCAACTTTACCGACTCCGCCGCAATCAAGCGCTTCTCTTTGGAGGCTAGGCCGGTCTTGGTGTCAAAACCCGACTCCTCCAAGCGACTCTCCATGCTGATCGCTCCACCGTGAACGCGACGCACCCGACCCTCATCCTCCATGGCCTCTAAATCCCGGCGGACAGTCGCAACCGACACCTTCAGGTCCCTGCGCAAATCCTCCACCCGAACAATACCTGCCTGACGAATGAGGTTTCTCATTCGTTCACGCCTTTGAGAGGCCAGATCAGTTCTAAGCTCGGTTACCACAGTGATTGTTTTTGATCGTTAATGATCGATTTTGATCGAAACCAATCACAAATAAAAGCACAAAATTAGCAAGCACGGGATATAGTCAGATTGAAATGGTGATCCTCTGAACTTCTCTGAACCAGGATGACGAGGCAGACTTCAGTTAAAAAAAAGTGCCCGTAAGATTTACTTACAGGCACTTTATTTTTTCAACCCAAGCAACAAATCACGTTAGACCCGACAACAACCAGACTAGGCAGGAGACACTATCGACCTTCCAGTTGATGTAATTTGCCGCCTAATATCTCAATAAACTCCAAGCACCTCCTTTCTTTGTTAGTTGGGCCGGCGCGCTGCCCTGTCCAAGCAACAGCGCGCCGGCACATTTTATCTATCTCTCGTTCCCTGTTCTACATATTCTCGTGTAACCGAGAATAATTCATTATTAGTTATCATAACGCTTTAGGACCTTTTTCTTCGGTTCTTATTCGTATAGATTCATCAATTGTTGAAACGAACAATTTTCCATCGCCAATTTTACCAGTTTTTGCACCGGCTAAAATTGCCTTTACAGCATCTTCACATTGTTCACTTGGAACAACTATTTCAATTTTTATCTTCGGCAAAAAATCTACCGTGTATTCGCTTCCACGATAAATTTCAGTGTGGCCTTTTTGTCTACCAAACCCCTTCACCTCACTTACGGTCATCCCGGTTATCCCCATTTCTGCCAAGGCATCTTTCACCTCATCCAGCTTAAAGGGTTTCACTATTGCTTCTATTTTCTTCATTTTAATTCCTTTCTATTAACGACTTTTTTAATTTTCAGAAGCAACAGTAAAATCTGGATAGGCTTCTTGGGCATGTTCCGTTTTATCAAGACCTGATGTTTCCTCTTCTTCTGACACTCGAACACCCATTACAGATTTAATTATGGAAAATACCACTAAAGAAAAGATGAATGCCCAGGCGCATATCATGAGAGTTCCTTTTAGCTGCGCGCCGAATGTATGATCCGGGTTGAGAGAAAATATTCCTACAGCGAGCGTGCCCCAAATACCACATACACCGTGGACCGAAATTGCTCCCACTGGATCATCGATTTTGATGTTGTCAAACATGACAATGGAGAACACAACGATGCATCCTGCAATTAAGCCGATTAAAATGCTCGAACCCATTCCAACTGTATCAGCTCCAGCAGTAATACCAACCAAGCCGGCTAGCATTCCATTCAGAGCCATTGTTAAGTCAGGTTTGGTGAACTTGATCCAAGAAACAACCATTGCAGCCAAGCCACCTGCACAGGCAGCCAATGCAGTTGTCACAAACACATGCCCCACCAGCAATGGGTCAGCACTCAACACTGAACCACCGTTAAACCCGAACCATCCAAGGAACAGTAGAAAAACACCTATTGTGGCAAGCGGCAGGCTATGACCGGGAATTGGCTTCATTCCCTCAGAAGTGTATTTTCCAAGTCTGGGCCCAAGTACAATTACACAGGCAAGTGCAGCAAATCCTCCAAAACCATGAACAATTGACGACCCAGCAAAGTCATAAAATCCGGCATTATCAAGATAGCCCGTCCCCCACTTCCAAGCGCCTGATATTGGATACGCAAAAGTTACGAGCAGAAACGCAAAAACCATAAATGAACTAAGTTTTATTCGTTCTGCTACAGCGCCCGACACAATTGTAGCTGCGGTAGCTGCAAACATTGCCTGGAAGATAAAATCTGTCCACCAGTTGTAGTCTGCGTAACCATCGGAAAGGTTTGCTTGGTTCCATTCATCAGCTTTCTCTTGAGTGGTCTCTGGGTTACCAAACCAACTTCCTGACGCCACAAGTCCATTCCAGGCTGCATCTTCGGCGGGCAGAGGTTTCCCATCATCATCGTAAGCAGAACCGGGATACATAGCATTGAAACCCCAAACTGCATAGGTGAGTACGCCGATGCAAATAATGAAAACATTCTTAAATAGGACGTTTACAGTATTTTTTGATCGGCTTAACCCTGCTTCCAGAGCTGAAAATCCTAGATGCATCAAAAAAACCAAAGCTGCAGCCAAAAGCAGCCAAAGGTTACTGGTAGTAAAAAAAGGATTATCTGCTCCTTGGTTTTCGATTGCGTCATAATTATAAATATTAAGGCCTGTCGATTCAGCTGACTCACTCTCGGCCCCATCACTAGATTTTTCACTAGATTCCTGCTCGACCGGAGCAGTTTCTTCTGTGTTAAGTGGTTCGGGTTCTTCTTGGGCGTAAAGCTCGCTAGTAAATCCAACTAGTGAGAACATTAAAAACATACCCAATATAAAACTGTGCTTGGTTGGTTTTAGTATTTCTTTCATTTTCTTAGATTAATTTTAAGGCTAAAGACAAAGCTCTAACCTAAGAAACCCTTAAGCTCGTGGTATGCCACACCGAATGAAAAACACTTTTAAATATTAATCATTAAGATGAATAAAATTCATCTTATGAAGAAGAGGCTATTATAACTGATGTATTTTAATGCACTTACTCTTGGATGATTTTTTTTTAAAGTGAATGTTTATATTAAAAATTTTCAAATGAAGAGATCTGGTTAGTTTGTTTTTTGTCCAAGTGTCCAAAAAAAGACACATGGTTATATTTAGCTTAATTGGTAAGCTAGCTCATAAAAAACCCCTTCCTTTGAAAAAAGGAAGGGGCCTATCGCAAATAGTCTCTAAGATGAATAATTAGAAACTATAATGATTTACTAAAAGCTATACACCAAACTTAGAGTAATGCTCTCCTCATCTGCAGACGCCCCTTCCCAATCTGAAGTCATGTATTCCAGCCGAGTTTGCACGCCATCCCATAATGCATAATCAACGCCGATTGCATATGACTTGATATCGCTCTTTGTAGTGGTGATATCATCATCACCAAACTCATAGCGGCCCATGAGGGTTACTGTCTCAGAGAGTTCATAAAAGGCATATACCTGGTATATTTCCGCGTCTGCACCTGAGTCATCGTCCACCCAATCAGCTGCAAGATCTACGCTAAGCCCTTCAACTGGTATTGGCAAATTGACGGCAGCATAATAATAATCAGTTTCATCACTATCTGCTCCCATGCCTAATACGGCTCCAACATAAACCCCAAATCCATTATCACCCAAGTAAGTGCCTTCTGAAGGTGTGTATGAAATAGCCCCGAGATAGCCCACAGACCCAGCATCGTCTGTTGCATTTGTGTTAAAACCGTCGTAATCATTGGCCACACCAAAAGTGAGACCAATGTTATCATTAAGTTGATAATCAGCTTTTACACCTACATGGTGGGTTGGCTCTACAGCAAAACCCCAGCCACGCTCATAGAAGGCATTCGCGGAGTAATCATAAACTTCATATCCAACTACAGTACCCCAGAGGCCTGCTGTAAGATTAAGCCCTGTTCCAACATCTACCATCATATTGATGTTTGCTTCCATCAACTCCAGTGTCCCTCCACTACCAGAGTCCTGCGTTCCAAGATCACTGGCTTCAGGACCAATCCACATTCCCAGATTAAATCCGGATGTTCCGTCCTCGCCCATGGGTTTACTTAAGGTTAAACTTACTATATCCATTCTGAATTTATCAGTAGAACCTGATCCAGAATTGAAAGTATTACCTCCACCACTAGCCGGATGTGACCCCATTGCATACGCTGTAGCAACATAACCACTTAACTCAATGGAGGCAGATTCCACCTCTGCTGGGGCAACAGCTTCCTGAGCCTGAGCAAAAGGAGAAAGAGTCACAACACCTGCTGCAGCAAGTGCCATAGTCCATTTATTTGTTTTAATCATTAGTTTCCTTGTATTCCTTTTATTACTTTTTAAAAAACAGTTTTTTATTATTAAGGCACTTTGACTATACCTTGCACCCTAAAAGGCGCTTCTGTAATTTGAGCTACTATAGTGCCAACAAACTGTAAGTCATAACTCGAATATTTATTCGTAATAATGAATTAATTTCATAAATTATTATTGATCAAAAAAACGTAATGCTAAAATTGTTTATTAAACAGTAAGCGCTAAGGTAAAAATAAATATTATTGTAAGTAGTGTCAGCGCAATGAATATATAATCGATCCTTCTCATATGAGTTTACATGCATGAACCATGCCACAATTAATATTTGGCTTGTAAAATGCTTTTATCCTCATTGCTGAATGAGTGAATTAGATTCATATAATAGAAACCCTTTGGATAGCAGGCAGTTAAGAGCATTCTTAATGCTCTCACGAAAGGGGAGTTTTACGCTTGCCGCCAAAGAATTACACCTAACGCAATCGGCAATTAGTCATGCGATGAAGGCTTTAGAGCAGGATGTTGGTTGTAGACTTTTAGACAAGGTGGGCAAAAAAATTCTACTAACCCAAGCTGGAGAGCAATTTCGTGAGCGCGTCGAAAAAATATTTTCTGAAATGAGAATTGCTCGATCAGAATTAAATAAACTTGGGGAATGGGGGCAAGGTCGTCTGCGTATTGGAGCAAGTGCCGCGGCATGTCAATATATCCTGCCTTCAATTATAAGCGAGCTGAAGACGGAATTTCCAAAATGTAGTTTATCAATAAACCCAGAGGACACACATGGTATTGTAACTGCATTACGCGCAAATTTTATTGATATCGGGCTTACTTTGGAGCCAGAGAGGGAGCCGGATTTTAATTTTACCCCCTTATTTGAAGATGAGTTAATGTTCTTAGTGAACCCTGAGCACCCTTGGGCCAAACAAAGGCGTGCTAAACGGAGTTCGATTTCCAAACAGCAATATATATTGTATTTTAAAAACAGTCGTACTTTTGAATTAATTGAAAATTATTTTAAATCTGAAGAAGAAATTATCAAATCAGTAATTGATATGGGTAGTATGTCAGCAATAAAAGAATTGGTTAAGATAGGCTTGGGTGTCACCATTCTACCTCCTTGGGCAGCCAAGAGGGAATTAGACAAAAAACAACTTGTCGCATTACCACTAGGACGAAAAAAGCTAAAGCGCAAATGGGGCTTACTTTACTGGAAAAACAAACCGAAGAGCTGGGCAGAGGAAACCTTTATTGGCTTATCTAAAAACAAATGCATTGCTTTTGCAGCTCGTAATGGGTTGAGGTCTTACTCATAGAGTTATAATTTATGACCCAAATTTTTTCTTATCACTTTGAACGCATGATGTCACTTGCGGCTAAGGATTAAATCAAGCCTATGAGCAAAGAGCCGCAAAGCAAAAAATGGGAATCGAACCCAAATGCCGTTTCTATTTTTTAGCTATTTAAGAATGAGCCCCTTCAATTCTGACGCTTGATCTTTATCCTTATCCTTCCAAATCTCATCAGGCAGAGCGTGCGATCGCCTTTCCGTCCTGCCTTTCCTCACTTCTCCAGCCGGGCACCATATTCGTTGGTAGGATCCCGGTACATGGAGTGCAGATGGTCATGAGGGTCCCCCCCCAAATCTTGGCCCGCATACTCAATGATGAGACTGGGTCCCTGCAGGCGATAGGAGAAGTCTCCTCCCTTTTCTGCCGGTCCCCACCAGGCGAAGCTCATCTTGTCAATTTCGCCGGAAAGTTCCTTGAGACGCCGCTGCGCAAAGGGTTCAGGCAGGTCACCGACGTATTCCCTAAGCAGGGAGCTCAGAGAAGTACGCTGGCTGGCGTTAAGGGATTTGCACGGGAGTCCGAGGGGCTCGGGGACAAATCCATCCTTGCCAGCAGCGGTTACGATATTCCTCCGACGGTCGCCCACCCGGGCAGTTTTTTGCTGCTTGTCATCAAGGCTTTGCAGTAGGGCAAGAGCGGCGGGGGCTTCGCCGGACATGGGGACAACCTTATCCTTCCCGAGCCTGAATTCACGGGGTTGAGTTCCGATGAATGTTGGCGACATCGACATGCGTTTGCCACAGAAGGAAAGGTTCACCGCGAGGTGGTGCCCGTCGAACTGGAGAGCCCACTTCCCGGTGGCGGAGGGCTCTCCGAAAATGGCAAGCCAGTAGTCCTCGGCTCCGAATCCGGGACGCCGCTGTCCGTTCCGGAGGAGGCGGTCATCGGCGAGGGGGATGTTGCGGACCTTGCCGTAGCCCTGTGGGCTGAGGACAGCTGCCAGCAGGTCACAGGCTTTCTTCATCTGTTTCTCGTTGAGATCGCCCAGCCGGACGCCTCCCTGCGGTCCCCGGGGAGGGACATTAGTCCACTTGGCTTTTTCGGGGCTGTCATATGGCAGGGCCGCCTGACGGCGCAGGTTGTATTTCAGGGATTTCAAAAACGACCCCGCCGCGCTGGCCATGGCCTCGGGAGTGTAGGCTTCTGGTTTCCTTGGACTGTAGGTGGAGAAAACCTCGCTGGGGAGAGAAGGATAGTTTTCCACAGGGTCCGCCCCGAACAAGGAAGCGAAAAGAGTAAAGATGCAGGCAACAAGAGGTAGTATTTTCACAACGGGGGCACCATGAGGATTTTCCAAGCGGGTGGCAAGGATGCTTTTCTCAAGTGCTTAACCGAAAAGATAGAACACGAATCCAGCTTTCCTTCAACCCAAGAAGAACGCGAGCAGAGACGTTTACAGGCGTTCTTTGATTCAGATTGGGGACCAATATTTGAAGAGCAACAAGCTCAAGCAGAGGCGGAAAGAGAAGCAGCAGAGAGAGATAGATGCGGCGGGTTTTGGTGTGGTTAGTCGTTCAACAACTTCGGATTCTTTTTGATCATCTCGCGAGAGAGTTTCTGTCCCCAATCCTAAACTCCGACAGGATTCCCACGCAAGACCGCAGTCTGGAATAGAAGCAGATGTATTGATGGAATCAATAATACGACGGTTAATTTCAATTAAGGATTCATAAGAGGTTATGGTACTTTATTTCCCGACGCGAACAACGATTATGAAAAATATTATAAAAACCTTACTAATACTAAATGCACTAATGTTAGCGGGTGCTTGCGCCAGTACTCCCACAATGAAAGATGTTTTTGGAACTTATGAGTTAAAAGAGGGGGAAACCAGCATCAGAATTGTTCTACTAGAAAATGGTAAAGCAGAGCATTACTCTAATGATAAGAAAGACGTAGAAAGTAGATGGGAGTTAGCAGACGCAGAAATACATATAAAACCAACTCAAATATCGCTCTTTAAAGATCATCTACTTGTTTTCAGAATCAATCCCGATAACAGCTTATCAGCTATTGGAATGATTGATCCAAAGGGGAAAAGGATAGCAGGACCAGAAACCAAACAACCAACTTTTATTAAAATAAGGTAAACCTCCGGCAGGATTCCCACGCAAGACAGCAAATGATTCAGACTCGCCATTCGGTTTAGAGGCGTTAGGTTTACAGCAAGATGGTCGTCGATACTCTGTTTCAGGAATTGGAAGGCCTGATTTGGTTTGCCGGTCTTTTTGTTGTTTTCTGTTTAGTTTGCCTTGTCTTTGGTTTGAGATGCCGTAAATGCAAACGTCTTTTGGCAATGAGAAAGACAGGATCAACAGAAGGTAATACTAGGTTGCACCATCTAAACTTGAAGGCGATGAAAACGATAGACTGGAACGCGAAAAGAGAGTTCAAGTGTAAGTATTGCGGCCATATTCATTGGCAATCAATTAATGCAAAGCCACGTAAAGGCGAGCACAATAGCTAGCTCCGGCCGATGTGATCCCCTCTTTTTAAATCACCCCGCAAAAAAAGGGGGGGGTGTTATAGTATACGCAGTCCGTTGGGGGTGGTGGGTACACCGTGGTGGGTAACCTAATCTGACTTATACACAGTCAAACTTCACCGGACTTGTTGTTACTTTCGTTGTGACTTTGCCTTAAAAATTGAATCTAAATTAAAGCCACTATGGAAAAACAGGGCTAAATGAAACTTAGTAGCAGTTAGGAATCGAATCCAAATGCCGTTTCTGCTTTTTAGCTATTTAAGAATGAGTCCCTTCAGTTCTCGCGCTTGGTCTTCATCCCTATCCTTCCAAATCTCATCAAGCAGAACTGAGGAATCAGCACGACCTTTCTCCTGACATAAAAGATCCAAAGCAATGGAAGCGCCACGAGCAAGGTGTGTCGGCACAACACCCGCTTCACCCGCAAGCAACATGGAGCCAATAAGCCGATCATTCCAGCCAAGCTTACGTGCCGGATCCCGGGTGACCCGCTCAACAGGATCACGCAGGAAAGGGTTCACCATTCTCGCCAGAAGATCCTCAGCATAACCCTTAAAGCCCTCTTCAGTGAAAAGGTCATCATTTGTTTCAGCATATTTACCCCTCAACCCAACTCCGGATTCAGCCAGGAAAGCTTGCTTGGCAAATTCCATCATCTCCCCGCGCTCTCCCGCCTCATGCATATATTCCAAACGCTGTTGGTGGGCAAGGTAACCCAGCAGAGCGTGAATTGCGTTATGCCCGTAAATCTTTGCTGCCGCAAACGGTGCAAGGTCAGGCTTCTCGATAAAGGCTCTCAAACCGCGCTCAAAATTTGGCCGGGTAACTTGATCGATAAGGATACGGTTAAAGGCCTCCACCAGGAGAGCCCGATCCAACCGGGGAACAATCGAGGTGAGCTTTTCATCGGTAATACGATCGGGATCAGTCACTAGCGAGCTCATTTTACCAATCACTGTATCGAGAAACTGCACACAAGTTTCAAGCCCAGCGGGGGCATAGCTTTGGACAGCTTCTTTAAGCCGGAGTGCGGCCCGGGTATCATTTTCAGCGGCGTAGACCACGCAGTCTGGTAAGGAATCATCCTTTAGTTTTTCAGCCAAGCCTCGGGCCAGCAACTGGGCAACTGGTGCCTCTCCCGCATTATAAAGGGTAAAACTAGGCAGTGCCGTAGCCAATTCGGTTGCCTCGGTAATGGCCTGAATCAGGGCCACCTGATCCTCTTCCACCAATGGGTTAAAAATTTCCACACCTTCAACGTGAATGCTCTCAACAGCGGTGGCACCGGCCACATTACAGGAGTAGCAACCATTGACACTTCGCAAGGCTGCCACGATCTCAGGATCAATTTCTGAAACAACCAAACGCGAGAAATTGCCTGAGCCATAAGCTTCAGGCAAAAAGAGACCTCCCTGAATTGCCCCAAAACCAAAGCCGACAAAGGTTCTGCCCATGATCCCCGATAATCCTATTTCCAGATGGCGGCTTTTGCCTCGTATTCACCGAAGTAACGCTGAATAACGGACAGATCAAATGTTCGAAGGATAGATGTGTTGGGTTCACGCTCCAGTAGAAAAGCAAATGAGCGGGCGATAACATCTTTTTTGGGGAGTCTACGGTTCCATATTTGCTCCCAATAGGTATCCGTCAAAGTAACCCGGTGTTCAGTGGAATTGACGGCACTCACCTTCACCAAAAAGTCATTATCTCCCATCGTCTCCACTTCAACATTCATAGCAGAGGAACCCTAGGCGAGCAGACCAATTTGCACGAGGCGTTTTTGATCTAATCCTTCAGCTACCAGATTTGATTAAAGATTTTCTGGTAAACATTAGGGAAAGTGCAACAAAGGGAATAAATCATGACTCCCTGCACAAGATGTTCTACAATCACGGACCGAAGAAGCTAATGGATGACTTAAAAACAATTGTTGAATTATCCCACGAGTTTGGAACCCCAGACTACGTAAAGGGTGGAGGCGGCAACACCTCAGTGAAAAATGAAACCACCTTGTGGGTAAAGCCTTCAGGCACAACCCTAGGCGGGCTGACTGAGGATACCTTCGTCACTTTAAACCGGACCAAGGTGAATGAACTTTTTGCAGTGGAAACTCCCCCCGAATCGGCAGCCCGCGAGGAACTGGTAAAAAACTTCATGGCAGAGGCAGTAGAGAACAACGCCGGACGACCTTCAGTCGAGGCACCGCTACATAATATTATTAATACCCGCTTTGTAGTTCATACCCATCCTTTGTTGGTTAATGGGCTCACCTGCGCCAAGGAGGGGGAAATCGTTGCCAGAAACCTCTTTCCGAATGCGTTATGGGTGGAATATATCGATGCAGGCTACACCCTCAGCGTAGAGCTCAAGGGACGAATAGAGCAATACACACAGAAGCATGGCAACGGGCCCAAAATCATTCTACTCAAGAACCACGGCATCTTTGTCGCTGCTGATACTGCAAATGAAATTCGCTCCCTTTACGCCGGGGTAATGGAAGCAGTTAAAGGAGAGTATAAAAAAGCCGGTATTCAAGCCGATCTGACGGTAAACGAATCGGAATCAGCCCCCGAGGTTAAAGAACAAATCCAAAGGGTATTTGGATCTGACGCACAACACGTAGTTTCATCGGGCCTATTTACTTTTGTACCCGGCCCCATCACACCTGACCATCTAGTTTATGCCCGCGCCTTTCCCTTCACTGATGAACTGACTAATGAAGCAGCTGAAAATTATAAATCAAAACATGGTTTTGCCCCCAAAGTGGTGATCGGAACAAACCGCGTTTATGGAATTGGCACTACTCCTAATAACGCCGAACTGGCACTGGAATTGGCGCAAGACGGTGCTCAAGTCATGCAGTTAACGGAAGCGTTTGGCGGCATCGACTATATGACGGATCGCGCCCGTGAATTCATCGAAAACTGGGAAGTAGAATCCTACCGGGAATCAGTAGCCAGCTGATAAAAGCGCTCAGATCAAAAAAAACCCGACTTAAAACAACATTCCTTTGATTAAGTGTTGTGCGCTACTTCAAAGCCTTGAAATAGCGTAAGATCAAGCTTACCTTGGATTAGGTAGTTTTATGGGCAAACTTAAGAAAGCCGGTATTTATTTGGGTATATTTTTTGTCGGAATGATTGGTCTGATTATTCTGATTTATTGCGCCGAAGATCTTCGCGGAAGAACCGCATGGAAAAATTTCAAAAAGGAATGGGAAGCAAAAGGGGAGGTTTTTGATTACAAACAGATCGTTCCCAAAGAAATTCCTTCAGAGAAAAATTTCGCCCATATTCCGCTCCTTAAACCACTGTACCGATACCAATGGAATAAGGACCTTTCTGAAGCGACTCCCGTTGATCAAAAGAGCTTTGATCAAGCTGTAGATCTACTGAAACTCGATAGCAATGAGGATACGAAGCTTGACGGCTGGGCACTCGGCCAATCGGTTGATCTTAAACCCTGGCAAAAACTTTTCCGGGAACAGGAAAGCTGGCCTCATCCAGAAGAGCCAGGAGAACCGGCAGCTGATATCCTAATGGCCCTCGGGAAAAATAAAGCCACACTGACCGAGCTGACCCAAGCCGCTAAAGATCGGCCGCTTTGCCGATTTGACATCAAGTATGAGGCTCACTTCGCTGCGTCGGTTCCCCACTTATCGCCCATTAGAAATTTTACAAAAAACTTCACCCTTAGGTCACTAGCCCACTTAGCCAATGATGATCCTGAAGCTGCACTTGCTGATATCCGCATGGGCTTTTTCCTCACTGAAAGTATTCGGGAAGAGCCCTTGCTTATATCCCAACTGGTACGCATTGCCTGCCTTCAAATAACCCTCCAACCGGTGTGGGAAGGATTAAAAGAAAAGAAATGGAATGCAGAACAACTCGCAGATTTGGAGAGACAACTTGCTACCATTAAATTATTAAAAGGCTACCGAATCTCCATTGTTGGAGAACGTGAAATGGCCAATCTGGCGATCGACCAAATGGCCATTAATCCAAAGGTGTTCAACGAGATGGTCGAAAATGAGGCCGATAAAATCGGCCTGGCTCCAGACGGTTGGCTACGGCATAACCAAAAACGGCTCAACGAAATGCATATTAATTTTTCACAGCGAATCATCGATCCCCGAGCCCGACGTATCCATCCTGACATATCGGTATCTTTCAACAAAGAGTTTGATGCGCGAATCAGACGTAAATTTCCAATCTACGATGTACTCAGTAGTCTTCTACTCCCAGGAATTGATAAATCAGCAATGCGAGTAGGCTCTGCTCAAACTGCTGTAGACCACGCACGCATCGCTTGCCTGATGGAACTACACCATCTGGAGCATAAGGATTACCCCAAAAAACTGACTGAATTGAAACAAACTCTTCCGCTGGATCCATACAGCGGCAAACCCTATATCTATAAAATGGATCAGGAGGGCCGTTATCAGCTCTATGGAATCGGCTGGAACCAAAAAGATGATGGCGGAACAATCATAGAAAATGGAAATAGACCCGACTCTGAGCAAGGGGATTTAGTTTGGAGCTATTCACTAGTCCCACCAGAAAAATAAAAAACCCCGCCAGAAAGCGGAGCTTCACAAAATTCAGTACTAATTAATTAGTTTTCACCGCGAGCCTCAGCAATCTCACTCGCCTTTTCCTTGAGTAATTTCTGAATTTCTTCAGCGGGAATTGCAAAGAATTCAACTCGGTTTGCTTTGGCAATATTAACACCGATCAGCCTACCTTCCAAATCAAACAACGGCCCACCCATATCCGATGGTCCTAAAAGTATTTCATGCTGAAGGATACGCTTAAAGCCTGTGCGGCGCACACTAACTTTGCCACTCATCTTGTCGTTGCGACTCTTGAGTTCTGAAAAGACTAAATTGCGATAGCCCAAGGTAATTTCGATCTCCAGTTCCTCATCTGCTCTTTTAACTGAAACATTAATCGCCGTACCCGGATCAAAACTTTTTACCTTTTCAATCATTTTGGCCCGCTCAAAGAATTCGTCTCCATTAATGGAGAATATGATATCGCCTTTTTTTAGACCCGCCTTCTCTGCGGGGCCACCTGAGGCCACCTCGGATACCTCTACCCCTCCAAATTCCTTTCCATCCCTACCTCCAAGTATAACACCAATCACACCACCGGCCTTTTTAATTTCCCGTTTCAAAGCACTGCAGACCCCTCCTCGGACACTCGGCCCTGATAAAGCGCTGCCAGCCACTCCAGCGACCACCCAGGTGCCATGGGTAATATCTTCGGTTTTACCCCATTCAAAACCGGGATCCACCTCCCTACCGAGATCAAGAAAAATTAAATCATGGGCAATATCACGAGCCAGCACCCTAGCTCTGCTAATGCGTTTGCCGGGACCCACGATGCGGAGCGCTCCGGGATTAGCGGTATCAATCTCGCTATTTTTAGCCACAACAATGCCGTCTTTACTCACCACCGTGCCGAGCCCAGTAAATTTTGCGCCTGACCAAATATTTACGGTACACGCCTTGGCAACTTCCCCCGCAACCACACCAAAGGCTTCACGCAACTGAGTGCCGTCTGTGCGAAGCTTCGTGTCAAGAGAGGTGGCCGCCTCGGCCGTTCCATAAGTGATGACAAAAAAACCTAAAATAGCCGAACAGTATGTTTTCATATAAATCTTAGCGCTGCTGTAATTCTACTTCCAAAACTTTTTCTTTTCCATCGCGTACAAGGGTTATCCTTACCTTTGTTTCAGGCTTAAATTTCCTTATCTCATCAGTGAGAGCTTGAGCATTCTTTATATCAATACCGTTTACCTTCTGGATGATATCATCCTTCTTGAGGCCAGCTTTAGAAGCGGGTGAATCTTCTCGCACTTCAACTACGAGCGCACCTTTCTCGTGATCCTCACCGAGAACCCCTAGCCACGTTCCGGGCACATTTGGCCTTCCACCCCAAGGGCCGGGCCGACGCCCAGTGCTTCGCGACCGCCCCCCTATTGATTTGGAATCCACCAATGCCTCCCAATCCGCTTGAAATGACGGCATCGAAACATGCATGTTGGAATCTGGCCGACTAGAAATCCGACTGTGAATCCCGATGACCACACCATCAAAATTGAATAACGGACCTCCTGAATCGCCCCCGAGCAGCATACAGTCAGTACGAATGGAATCAGCCACGGGGCTTTCAGACATTTTCTTAAAGGTCCTAATTACTCGCCCTACACGCACAACCGCTCCACGATCCTTATCTAATCCTCCAGGATTGCCCACTGCTATGCACCACTGGCCTATTGCAGGCAGTTTCTCTTTACTCTTGTCGTACTCCACAATCGGAAGGTCTTCAGGCGGATCGGTAATTTGCACGAGTCCCGAATCGGTCCCATCATTTTTCCCCAGAGCCTTGCCTCTCAGTTCACGTCCATCGGCCAAAATAATTTTCACACTTCGCCCTGGCGTTCCTGATACGTGGCCGGCGGTAAGAACAAGCCCCTCCTTGTTTACGACTACACCACTACCAGAAGATCCCCCCATCTGCAGAGTAACTGTTGCAGCCATACATTTAGGCAAAACCTTTTGTACCTGCTTCTGAATGGCAATCAAATCCGAGACTGAATCAGGGGCTTCTTTTTCCCAAGCAGGCTTATCAGCAATAGCCGATTGCCAAGAAAACAAAAACAACAGAAGGAAGTAAATTTTGGGCATGATCATCGATGTGGACGTATTTTAACCTTTTTGGTTACAAATGGCAACAGAGCTAAAGCGTCAATAAATGAATAATTTGTCTAAAATTGATTATCTTTTCCCTTTGAAGTGTATGTCAGCAAAATTGAGGTATTGCTCCCAGTCATAGTCAGTCACATCGTGTTTACCACTGCGAACGTGATACCCAATGGTCCCCATCACGGGATTATCCACCGCGGGTTGCTTCGAAGCGGGCAATCCTTTTAACCCGTAAAGCTGATAAACGGGGTTAGCATGCATGCCAGAAAGAAATTCTCCCATAGGATCGGCCCATTGGTCGCCCAATGCACTAGCTATGTAGACTGGCCGGGGGGCTACAAGCGCAACCAACATATGCTGATCTACTGGGCAGGCCTTTTCATTGTCATTATATTTTAAGAAATTGTCATTAAACCAGTGGGGAAAACTAGTATTTATCCGCTTTACGGTTTCTCCAAATGCCCTTCGTGACAGTGCAGCACCACCGCAGCCCGAGTTATTGGATATCACCATGGCAAACCGCTGATCAGCCGCACCAGCCCAAAGCGAAGTCTTCCCCAATCGAGAATGCCCCATGACCGCTATGCGCTTATGATCGATATCTTTATCAATTTCAAAATAGTCCAATGCCCGGCTTAGCCCCCATGCCCAAGTTGCAATGCTCCCCCACTCATCAGCTTTAGGTTTCGGGTAAAGCGCATGAACACCATTCTTCCAGTCATCATCAAAGTCCGGATCAATATCCCCATAATAGATGGTTGCCAATCCGTAGCCGCGCTTAAGGATGTTGGTGACGTTCCATCGGCTCTTGGCAACTCCCCGACCTTTTTCAGTAGCTCGATTATTGACCGCCTCACCTTTGGCACGACCACGCACCCAGGAATGAGGTAAACGTATTGCTGGATCATCAGTCACTGTATGATTACCTCTAAAATTCAACGTAAGAAAAGTTGGCACCGGCCCTTTTACTTGAGCGGGCAGGTATATAAGCAGGGTCATACGTGGACCATCAGCCTTTCCCGCAAACTGAACTTCCACTTGTTTACGTACCGCTTTGGCCTTCAACACTTTATTTTCATCAAAAACCAAAAACTTTAGATTGGCAGGCTTACCGGGCGCTCGCCCGTACATTTCTCTCTTGAACAGCTCTAAAACCTCAGGTCGCCGTTTAGTCTCCCAAACCTTAGCCGTTTTTACCAAAGCACCATCAGCTAATACCAACGGATCAGGTAAAGTATATTCCGGAACCTTCGCCTCGTCGTAATTAAAGCCTGTAGATTGAGCAAAAAGAAAAGGCACAAAAATGACCCCGAAAAACAACCAAAAGGAAAGTCTCATACCCAAAATCTAGGCACAATATTCTCCCCAAGCAAGCTTGCGCAAACAGCACCACTGCCGCATATTATTCCCGTGAGAGGAATGCGCAAACTCCTGATGATTGCAGGTTTAATGGCCGGCAGTCACGCCGGGCTCGCCCAACAATCAGTTCAATTGAACGCCGTGCCTTTCGCCCAATCCAATGGACTGGTTAACCTCACTCTGAATGGCCGCTGGCAAGCCGGACCTCAAACCGGAACCTTAAATACACAATTTATGGCCTATCCGGTAACCTCATTAAGCGTGGGTGGCTACTCCCATCAGTTACATACTTTCAATAACCAGAATGTACCATTCCTTGGTCGAGCCCCCTTTATAGGCGGCCTGTTTCGTAATCACTCCCAAATGCAAAGTCTCTTTAGCAGTAGGGTTAATGTAACATTGACTCCTGTTAATCCGGCAGGCAACCCAACCCACCGTAAAACGCAGGGTATTAAGACCCCCTTGATGTATGGGTTTATTGCCCCCACTCCTCTAGCTCAACCTTGACCTCCAATGGCTCTCATTTGGCGGATAAGATTTTTCATTTTTTGTCTTCTATTTATTGCGTCAGAGCTCAGGGCTGAAGAATTACCCAAAATTCCCACAGTCGATCAAGCGATTGGGAAAGCTGCCAAGAAAGCTCCCTTAGCCTGGCAATTCACCGGCGACACCTCTGAAGAATTCCACTCTTGGCAAAAAAAATTCCGTACTAAACTCGGTGAACTTTTGGGACCTCACACCCCTCCCGTAATATTTTCCCGAGAACGCATTAGCCAAACCGATACGGGTAAATTCATCCGCGAGCAGTGGTTGTTAAAAGCCAAAGGAATTCCCACTCTACCTTTGTATCTTTTGCGGCCCAAATCCAAAGGCCCGCACCCGATCATACTTGCGCTGCACGGACATGGTAAATTCGGACATGATGCAGTTGTAGGCATTGCCAACACCGAAGAACGCCGTTCGAACATTACCAAACACAACTATGATTACGGCAAAGAATTTGCCAATCGCGGTTTTCTGGTGATTGCCCCCTGTATGCTTCCATTCGGCAGCCGTTTGGATTCGCGCTATAGCAATACTAAAACAGATCCCTGCGCGATCACCTTTGTGCGACTGTCATTACTCGGCCAGACTTTGATGGGCTCCAATTTGCGGGATTGTAAATGGGCGCTAGATTTTGCCTGTACCCAAAAAGATGCTGATTCCAAGCGCATCGCCTGCATTGGTTTATCCTATGGAGGCAGAATGACCATGTTAACCGCGGCCATGGACCAACGCATTAAAATTGCTGTACCTTCAGGAGCACTAAATCTGATGCAGGAACGCATAGGTAATCCCTACTCTTGCGGAGCCCAAGTCATTCCAGGGCTACTAAAATACGGTGATGTTCCCGAAATCGGTTCACTCATCGCTCCGCGTCATTGTATCTGGGAAACTGGCAGCCAAGACAAGCTGATCGTCCCCGGCTGGAAGGAAAAAGCGATTGAACGCCTTGAAAAGGCCTATCAGGCAGCAGGATACCCCAACCGCCTTCAAATCCACAATTTTGAGGGTGGTCACCGTTGGGACGGGATCACCGCAATTGCACTTCTAGAAAAAATGCTTCTCGGAAACTAACCAATATTAGCATAAGCTGCATGCCACAAGGAGTGGCTTAATAGCATGAAAATAGCCGTATTGGTTTTTGGGATTATTGGATGTATTTTTGCGGGAACTTTTGTTTTTAGCACACTGGCAATTACTAGTGTTTCAGAAATAACTCAAACAATTAGTGGAGCAAACGATACGAGTGAGCCTTCAGAGGAAAGCGACAATGTTAAAAAAAAGACTGCTCTAGCTCTAACTCAAATAATAGCAAACCTGATTGGGTGCATCCTATTCTGGAAGTCCACTGCAAAAAAGAATCAGAAATCAATTTGGCTCCTTGCCTCAGCCCCAATTTTATCCTTGTTTGCGGCAGGGATAGGCTTATCGACTTTTTTTCATGGTTTGGCCTGCACCCTTGCGCTCACTGATGATCAAAATAAAGAGTCGCAGGAAAAAATCTCTAGCCGAAGACTGGGCATCACTTCGGCCTGTGCCGGTCTATTAATCATCAGTTTTTTTCTTCCAGTTGCATCAATAAATGATTCTTCTATCTCATGGTATGAAGTAATCAGCTTTTTAAATCATCATACCTTTATTAAAGGCGGTATATTCACAGCTATAATTCTAATTCTCCTTTTTGGGTTAATTTCAATTATCAGTAGTAATAAAAAATTTCCCGTGTTCTCGGGAGTATTGACGATCATCGTATTACTCAGTGTCTTTATCGATTATGCCTTACGTCCAAATGATTTTTCCGAGATAACCACCGAATTAACCATTTTGTATGGATCTATTTTGATTGCTGCTCCCATGTTTTTTATTATCCATCCCCTTCATAAATCATCACCATATTTTGCGTGGATAGCAGTATGTCTTGCTGCGATAGTTTCAATTATCTCTCCCTCTTCTTCTTTTTCCTTCGGATCTGGATTTTGGCTGGTCTTAATCTTTGGAGTATCATTGATCGTTGCACCTTTAAAAAATGCTAAAAAAACAGCCACTGTAATCGCATGCTTTCCAGCCATTGTTTTACTGGCATTAATTTCGCACAAATTTAGTGAAAAAGTACTGGCCTCCTCAATATTTTCAATTAGCGACGAAGAAGCCCAAATTTACATAGAAAATCGAAAGGGAATTTATTACAAGCCTGGTGAAGAAACTCCTTTTACGGGCAGTATCCAAAGAAAACACAAAAATGGGATCAAGAGTTTTGAGTCAGTTTATACCAACGGGTTAAAACTGTTGCAGCGCTCTTGGAGAACTAATGGGGTCCCACAGGAAGAGTATCGCTACCACGAGGGATACATTATTGTTCGAAGAGACTGGGACCACAAAGGCAAACTCCAAACATGGAATAAATTGGAGGAGTTAGCTCACGAACAATTCGTTCGGGCTTTTCAGTATTCAAAACAAAAACCCCCAGATATGAAAAATGCCTACTTATGGTTCCATATTGCCGCAGCCAACGGACACCTTGAGGCTCGTCGTTTCCTGAGTAGTCAACCTCAAGAGTTAACCTCACAGGAAGTGAGTAACATTAAGACCAAAGCAGAGGGCTTACTGGGAATTAACTTAGCCAGTGACAAGGACCAATCTGACCAAAACGCTCCTAACAACAAATAAGATCTTTAGCTTCTTATCCTTTTGAGCTTAGCCAACCCCTTGGACCGCCGATCCAGAGGGCTTTCTATTGTGCAATGGCTTGATCGTATTTCGGAAAATTTAATTAAAATTAGATGGACCAACCTTTGCGATATTCTCTCCGGATATACTTATCTGCTTCGGGGGCATTAGTTGCCTTTAAGTTCTTTGCATCCCATTGCAACTTCTTACCTACACGGTAAGCCACTGATCCCAGCAGGTTATGTTCAATTAAACTCCCTGAGTATTCAAAATTACACAAAGTAGGCGTACCGGTTTTGGCTGCGTGTATCCATTCCTGATAATGACCAAGTGACTTGGCAATCCATGGCTTAGGTGCTTCAAAGTCGGTAAACTTATCCTTGGGTAGTAACACCCGTTTGCCGTAATCAGCCAATAGCATTCCCTTCTCGCCAACAAAAAGAATTCCGTTAAACCACTTGCCCAAGTCCATACCCGTATCAATCTCAGGCCGGTCACGCTTACTCCGACCTCCGTGATACCAGATTACCTTCACAGGGGCTTCCAACGCCGGTTTACCTCTACGGGCCGCATGCTCCCAGGTTACCTTCATCCAAGGCGGACAGGCATCCGGGTCTGCCTTGGGCCCGATAGCCTCACAGGTCAATGGAGTGTTTAGTTCCAGTGCCCACCAGGGTAAATCAATCAGGTGACTACCCATATCCCCCAGAACACCATTACCAAAATCCCACCGGCGATTCCAATTGAGGTTACCGCCTTTCCAGTAACCCTGATTATAATAACGATCGGGTGCCGGCCCCAACCACTCATCCCAACGAAACCAATCGGGTGGTGATTGGCGTTCCAATTCTGCTGCACTGATTGGTTTAATTGTGCGACTGCACCATACGTGTGCCTCGCGGACCGCTCCAATCGCTCCACTTTGCACCAACTCAACCACCCGCCTATAATTGTCGTTCGCATGAATTTGTGTCCCCATTTGGGTAGCCACGCCCGACTTCGCAAAGGTCTCACGCATCACTCGCGCCTCATGAACACTGTGAGCCAAAGGTTTTTCGCAGTAAACGTGTTTGCCAGCCCGCATTGCCGCGACACTGGCTGGAGCATGGCAATGGTCGGCGGTGCTAACGGTGACTGCATCAATCGACTTATCATCCATCATCTTTCGCCAATCCGTATACTTCTTGGCCTTGGGATATTTCTTGTGAACTGCCTCTAGGGTTTGAACGTTTACATCACAAAGCGCCACAATGTTTTCTGAGGATACTCCCCGCAAATTCGCTGAGCCCCTACCTCCGGAGCCGATGATACCCATATTCAATTTTTCGTTGGGCGAATCTTTTGCTGCTCCCAATAATAAATGGGGTGCGGCGGTGCTGACGAAACCAGCGGTGCCGGTAGTCTTAAGAAAAGTCCTGCGTTTCATTTTAATTATTTATTGGTTCGTCTACATTCTGAAGGTAAATAATAACAGAAGCAAGTGCCCAAAAACACCTGCTTTTCTCATGGACGATTTATTTTCGGCGTGCTGCGGCCGGTTAGTTTAAATTCTTCCAATTTAGCTTTTAGAGCCTCTACGCGATTAGGTTCTTTAAGGTACAGGTTGGTGGTTTCGCCGGGGTCGGTCTTGAGGTTATAGAGTTGCCCGGATGCGGTGGGCACTTTCTCGGACAAAGCGAATTGTTTCATGCCCCATTCGCCTCCTCGATCGTAGTTGTTACCGCCGGATCCACGGTGATCAAGGTATTTCCAGTCACCATGGCGGATGGCAAGAGCAAGGCTGATGGTTTGGTGTAGAGTATATTCGCGTACAGGCTTCTTGCCACCAAGCAATGCGGGCAAAATATTAAAACTGTCTTCGCCTGCATTGTTCGGCAACTTTAAACCGGTGATTGCCGCCATGGTGGCGAGCAAATCAGTAAGGCAAATTGTTTGGGCGGCTGTGCTGCCAGGGAGTATTTTGCCGGGCCAACGCGCGATGAAAGGCACACGATGACCGCCTTCCCACTGATCGCGCTTCACGCCGCGCCACGGGCGGGCGCCGTCGTGCTCATAATCGCGACGCATGGCGATGGTGGTGGGCACCTCGGGGCCGTTGTCGCTGGTGAAAATAATGAGCGTGTTTTTAGCGAAACCGTATTGCTCAAGGGTTTTCATCAGCTCACCGACAATGTGATCCATTTCAAAAATAAAATCACCATGCGGGCCGGCCTTAGTCTTCCCCTTGAAGGCATCGCCGGGAAAAGACGGTAAATGCACGGCTTGCATGGAATGAAACAAAAAGAAAGGTTTGTCGGGGTTTTCCTTAGCATGTTGCGCGAGGAATTCCTGACTCTTCTTGAGGAACACGAGGTCGACCTCTTCCAGATCGAAATCCGGCGCGATCATGCCGGAACGGTTGTCGCGTGAGTACGGATGCTTGGGCAGCGGTCCGCGATCCACAATGCGCGTGGGCGGTACGGGAATTTTATCGCCATCAATATAGGCGTACAGCCAATCGGTCGTCGGACACGAGGCTGTGCCGAAAAACTGTTCGAAGCCGTGATCCAGCGGCCCGCCTTTGATCGGGCGCGCGTAATCCATCCGCTGCACGGCCGGCAACCCGTTTTGGTGAATGGGTTTGCCCTCTTTGTCAAAGGCCGTAAGGCCCACGTGCCATTTGCCGAACATGGCGGTGGCGTAGCCCTGTTGTTTCAACAGACTGGCCAGTGTGAGGCGGCCTGGGTTGATCAGGCACGGCCCGCCCACGCCGGTAAACACTCCGCGATAATTAAGCCGAAACGCCATGCGGCCGGTGAGCACGCTGTAGCGTGTGGGTGTACAAACTGTCGATGGACTGTGCGCATCAGTAAACCGAATGCCGTCCTTGGCCAACCGATCCAGATGTGGCGTCGGCACCTTAGACTGTGCGTTGTAACAACCCACATCGCCATAGCCGAGGTCGTCGGCAAGAATCAAAAGGATGTTCGGCTTATCGGCGGCAAATACAGAAACGCAAACTGAAAAGAGAATAACAAAGAGTGATTTCATTTCAAAATCTTCTTTAACCCCTCGAGATTTTCCTTCAGCGCAATCTCGGCATCGGTGTCATTGCGGTGATCAAGAATGCCGATGGGGCCGCTATAGCCAGATTTGCGGATGGTGGCGATCATCGCCGCCTCGTGTTGGCCGCGGCCAAGCTGCAGAATCTTCGGCTCCGCCCCATCGTTCATCCCGTTAAGGTTAAGGCAAAGGAGGTACGGCTTCATTTGGCGCAGTGACTTTTCCCAGTCGACAATATAGCCGTGGCCGTGGTGTAGATTGTAGACAATGCCAACGTGTTTGGCGTTGTGATGCTTGCGCAAATATTGGCACACCGCCACCAGATTAGCCGGTTCCCCACCCCACCCTCCATGGTTGTAGAGCCCGAGTTTGCAGCCCAGTTCCTGAGTTCGCTGAACCAAGGGCAACATTGTTTGCGCCGCAGTCGCCACCTGGGCCTCCTGACTATTGGCTTGGGGGCTACGTAGGGTACGCCAAATCTGCGGATGGATTTTATGTTTTCCGAACAATCGGAATGCCTCCTCATGCCCTTTCCAAAAGGCAAAAAATTCCAGACCGTGTTTTTTGTACTGTAGAATTTCCTCTTCAAACTCTTTCACGTGCTGCGCGCGCCAATCGTAGGCCACGCGCTTAAGCCCGAGCCGTTTGAGCATCACCGCGCGCTCAACCGGCCCGCGTTGCTTAGCGTCAAAGGGCACAATGCACCAAGCAACAAGTTTATCCTTGGCAAAGTTATCGGCGGACACAACCGGTAATACCAACGAGCCCAACAAGATTAAAAATAAAAGAACGTTTTTCACGACGACTATCGCTTAACTTGGATCGGCACCAATGCCGGATCACCAATTTGCATATAAAGAAACTGGTTCATTTTACGGCTTTGAGTGGAGCGTGCAGGTGTTTGCTTGGTATACCATTGAGGAGTAAAGCCGTCCTGCCCCTCAATGAAGGCATTAATAAGGCGCTGATAGGATTCTCCCAGCGAACGGTTTGCCAAATAGGACTCAAGCATCGGGTAAACATGAGGAAAGCCCATGTTGAGGCGCATATGACAAAAGACCGACACCGCACCAAGATCAACCATGGTCAGTGAAAAACGCTTAAGCTTGGGATCCAAACTGCCGGCCACCGGGCCGGCCATAGCGCAATCGGTTGCCGTACCCACACCGGAATAGCAACTACCACTGAGGATGATCTGATTGGAAAAATTGACAGGTTTT
Source organism: uncultured Verrucomicrobiota bacterium (assembly GCA_902551155.1). Classification (GTDB taxonomy): domain Bacteria; phylum Verrucomicrobiota; class Verrucomicrobiia; order Limisphaerales; family UBA1100; genus UBA1100. Next base: position 36,822 of record CACDBG010000005.1, read on the forward strand.
AAGGCATCCACCTTCATGCCAACAATACGCCCCGGAACACCGTGGCCAAAGAACATGGTCAGTGAACTCTTCTCCAGTTTCTTTCGAGCCTCCTGCGGTAATTTTGCCACCGGACTACGGCGACTGCCCTGCAAAACCCAATGGTCATTACCGGAAACAGCGGGAAAGCCCACGCGGTTTTCAAGGCCGGGTATGGAATTGATGGTAAGATTAGCTGAAGTGTAACCGACTTGTTTAAGCGACCCTTTTAATACCTCAATCTTCTGAAAAGATTTGTAGCCCGGATCAAAAATTTGGGAGATACCGAAAAAGTTTTTAGACTGCTTAGTCGCATCATAAGTGATGGATCTTTCAATTAGGTTACTCAAGCCTTTGGTATCGGAGGCAACCAGTAATCCCGGATATACATCTAGATAGGGATCTTCATCCAACCGGGTAAATACATCCCAGAGTGCAAGGAGGGTGTTTTCACGGTAGCTTTGAAGTTGAGGCACCACGGCCACATAACGCGGCTTGAGTTTTATCAGCTGCAAGCGCAGCCGCTCACGCGCCTGAGTATCCTTGCTGAGATTTTTCAGGTTATCCAGCTTAAGCAGTTTACCTTCATGATGGTTCAGAAGTTTATCGACCGCCTTGATACCGACCTGATCCTGCACGTCAGTAAGCACCACATAGGCCTTACCCAGAGGTTGATGTTCTTTTGTGTCCTGCACCCAACAGCTCATGCGACGAGCCTGTAAGGTGGGCGTTTGCCCCGGCTTCACACGGGGGATCTGGTCAGGGGTTGGAATCACCAGCGTTGCGGATTTTGTTGGTGCTGCAAAAAGGTTTAAAAAAAGCGTACAGATAAACAAACGACCTAGATGCATGGGTCTATGCTGCCAGAAAGAAAGCCACTGGCGAGGGTAAAAAATAATAACTGTTTCTAATTTATTTCCGGCCACGGCACTTCATTACGCTGATATCGTCCATCTTTAATACCGGTAAAAAACTGGCTAAGAAGTGGATGAACCACCTTTTCTCCGCTTTCATCAAGTTCTAGGCTACTTTGAGCAGGATAGGTGATGGACCCCGATTTATGAACGAGCACATGATACCATGGTTGATTCTTGTCAGGTTGGGTTTTATTGGATTGATACCAATTTTCATTAGCCATACACATAAAATCACAGGCAACCACCACTCCACGGTAGTGATAACGCACATGGTGAACAACGTCTCCAGGGATAAAGGTCGGTTTCTTATAACCGGACAATTCATCTCGCAGCATGATCATAAGGATCCGGTCTTTAGTATTAATGATTAATTAGTTGGCTTCTGTGCTCTTACTTTTGTCACGCACGTGACGGGTTAAAAGCATCGAAGCGATCATGCTCAGGATAATGGCACCACCGAAAACATACATGCCATTTAGAACCGTAACATTCACCTTAATTTCAGCCAAAGAGGAGGTGTTGAACACAGTGGTGTTGATCTTTAGAAAAGTAACCATGAAGGCCACCACGAACACATCACCCATTGACCACTGTCCCCAGTTCTTAAGCCAGTCCAAAACCCGGGTTTTATCCCGCTCACCCGGAACCATAACCAACCCCAAAGCAATATATTTGGAGATCGGGAAAAATATGGTGAAGAGCAAAATACAAATTGCCAGGAAAACATCAGGGTCGGATGTTTCGGTGCCCAGAAAAAGATCCTTGATGGTTTCAAGAAGTTTGATTTCCTGAACCTCCGGAGGTGGGCTGGGTATTTCGATATTCAAACTGGGCATCATGGATTCTATCAAAGGCTGGCCACGGGCCTTTACTTCCTTATTTACCGTGCGCGAGATTTCACCAACACTGATTTGATTAGCAGCAGCGGCAGCCAATCCGCCTTCGCTTGAGGCCTGCCTTTTAAGGTCCCATACATAATCACGAATAAGTCCGCTAATTTCATCACTGGCCCGCTCCAAGGGAATCTCACTGGCCGCCTTTTCCTTGAGCATTTCATTGATTCCCTCGTTATTGACAATGACATGCCCTTCCACGCGCGCTACATTCATGGTGAGACTAGCCACATAAAGGATAATCGAAAGCGGCAAAAGCAAGTAGGCGAGTTGTAAACCGGTGTCACGTTTTTTTGGTGAATCAACCATGGTCATTTGTCTTTTGGGTTGGTTGATCTTCGGCGCATGGGGATGGTGCTGAATACCCCCGCCTTGATCCGGCAATTGGGCAGAGCTTTGATGAGTAGTGTAGATTGCTCATTAGGAATATTATTACCCTGTCCTCGCAATTCTTTAAGTGCCGTAAGTTTTGTCAAAGATGCCAACTCGGTGACACGATTATTTTCTATGTACAGTAACTCCAAAACCTCCATATCTGCCAAAGGCCCGACACTGGAGATGCGATTATCATTCAACTCAAGCCAGTTCATCTGCTTCATGGATGAAAGGGCATTAATATCATCTACCTGGTTACCTCGTAACGATAAAGACCTTAAGTGCTTTAACCCAATTAACGGGGCAAGCTGCCCACCGGTAAGCCGGTTACTTTCAAGATAGAGATGGCGAATGCGGTTCAAACCTGAGAGAGCCTTAATAGACTTAATTCGGTTAAAACCCAGTGCCAACCAGTTGAGGTTATTCGTACCACTGATGGCTTCAATTTCCTCAATCTGGTTGCCTTCTAAATCCAGTGAAATCAGGCGGGTTAATTTTACAAGAGGACCAATGTCTCTTATGGCATTTTTCTTGAGGTGCAACACTCTCATTTGATGGAGTTTAGATAAAGCTGAAATATCGCTGATCCGATTCTCACTAGCCTCCAGTACTTCAAGGGCCAAAAGACCCTGTAACGGAGACAAATCCACCACCTTATTGCCGTGGATGTTGAGGCGCTTCAAACCAATCAGGGCTTGCACTGGATCTATCTTCTCAATTTCCTGACCAAAAAGATCCAAACGTTCTACTTTGGCCAAATGCACCTGAGTTAACTCATCATCCCTAATCTTCAATTCCTGACAGATCGCCTGACGAATACGTTGATGATCGGTATTATTAGAATCAAAATCCTGTAGCGTGAAATTGGAAGCAGTAATCTCAAGAACCTCCATGACTTCAGGCTTCGGCTGTGAATAGGAGACCACCGGCGGGTCTTCACAGGCCAACCAAAGATTACCACATAAAATGACCACGATAAGTCGAATATGTTTCATCTCACCTATCGACCCATTATTGACTCAATCTCATCTGTTTCAATAGGTATTTTCTCCATCAAATTTATCGGACCCTCTTCGGTGACTACGATATCATCTTCCAACCTCACCCCGAACCCTTCGTCTGGTAGATAAATACCCGGTTCCACGGTAAGCACGGTGCCCGAAGCAAAGGGTTTATTATTATCTCCAACATCATGAACATCCAAACCTAATGGATGCCCAAGGCCATGCATAAAATATTTCCGGCAAGCCGGGTTGTCCGGATCCTGTTTTTTAATCTGACTCTTCTTTAACAATCCCAGCTCGAGCAACTCCTCGTTCATGTGATCCTGCGCTTCTTTAGTCCAGTCTTTGTGCAGTTTACCAACAGTGGCCCCATCAATGCTTGCTCTTAAAACCCTCAATACGGCGTTATAAACTTTCTTTTGTCGGCGTGAAAACTTGCCACTCACGGGAATTGTCCGTGTCAGATCAGCATTATAGTTGGCATAACTAGAAGCCACATCCATAAGCAGCAATTGCCCCTTCTTACACTCCTGATCATTCTGCAAATAATGCAGGACACAGTTGTTTTTTCCGGTAGCAATGATCGGTGTATAGGCAAACTTACCACGACGCTTAATAAATTCTCTGGCCAGTTCCGCTTCCACTTCGTACTCAATCACTCCCGGCTTCACAAATCGCAACGTTCGCCTAAACCCTTTGGCAGTGATGTCTACTGCTTGTTTAAGCAGTTCAATTTCCAGATCGGTTTTCACGACACGCAACTCATGCAGTAGCGGGGCTAGTCGTCGGTACTGGTGAAGCGGAAAATCTGACTGACATTGACTAATGAACCGCATATCACGGGTCTGCACTTCCACATTGGCCCGCTTATATTCATTGCTATTTAAATACGCACTCTCTGCCTCGCACATCAACGAACGGAACAACACCGGAAATTCCGAAAGCCACTTCACATTCTTAACCCCTGAAATCTTTCGTGCATCAGCCTTGGTATGCTTATACCCCTCCCAGATTTGAAGCTGCTCATTGGGTTGGCGCACAAACAAAATCTCACGATGTTTTTCATCAGCAGCATCGGGAAACAGGACTAGAATACTCTCCTCCTGTTCAATACCCGTCAAAAAAAACAGGTCCGCGTTAGGTTGCATGGGGAGAGTCCCATCGGCGTTGGTCGGAAGGACATCGTTGGCATTGATCACTGCCAAAGCCTTGGGAGCCATCAATTCAGCGATGCGTTTTCGGTTTTGGGCGAAGAGCTTTGATTTAATCGGCTTGTGTCGCATAAAAAATTGAGTCGCAAGAGGTTGCGCGAAAGAACACGCGGCGGCAACGGTTTTTCAATCAGATCCAAATGCCTCAAGATATTGACCGATTATTTCTTCAAGAGGCGGCGGCTTGGGAAGACCCAGCGATACCGAACGAGAGGCATCCACTTCGGTAGGCCAAGTATCCACAATTCCCTGAATCCGCTCATCAAAAGCATCCTCAATTGGCCCCAGGGCTAAACCATGTTCTGAGGCTATTTCAGTTAGAACCAACTCAGCCTTTTCAGGCGTCACTTGATGCGCTGGCAAACAGAACCCCCGGTCATCACCCAGCTTACCCTCAGGTAACTCATGCAGGAAAATGAAAGATTCAACTACTGTATTAAAACCGGTCATTGGATGGGGTTGGCTCCGGCGCACGGGAAGTCTGCAAACCTCTCCTTTGAGCGGTTCCCTGAACATACCACTTGCCCAGCTGGAAGCCGCCGCATTGGGTTTACCGGGACGAATAATCACCGTTGGTAGCCGCGCTGTTCGTCCATCAAAATGGCCCTTACGGACATGATCATTCAATAGTAGTTCACACATCGCCTTGGTCATCCCGTAGGTGGTCCGGGGAGTATGCTTAGTGTGATCACCAACAGATGCAGGCATATCCTCTCCTCCAAAACTTGCGATGCTGCCAGCAAAAATAACCCGTGGCCGCCCAACCGCCTGCCGCGCCACATCAAAAATATTTTGACCCCCGTTGAGATTAACCTTTAACGCATCATCATATTGTTCTTCACATTCTCCACTTACCATCGAGGCCAGATGAAATATAGAGAAACTTTCCGAAGCCTGAACGGCTTCGCTAATCACTGCAGAATCACTTATATCCCCTTCAAGCTGGCGCACGCGTGGATCCTCCGGCTGCTTTTTAAAACACCTATCCAGCAAAACTAGTTCTTCAATCGGCTCTGGTTCACCAGAGCCCCCGGTCAATTCACCGCGAGCCAATAAAGCTTCTGCCAGTTGCGACCCGAGAAATCCACCACCCCCTGTAACAACAACCTTCATCGGCCCTGGAGGTCATTAATCTGTTCCAGATGAATCAGTAAACCGCTGTGATCCATCTCTCCTTTCCCACTCTTCACCATTGCCTCGAATAGATTGTGGAGAAGCTGGGTGATGGGGAGGTCAAGCCCCAACCGCTCTGCGGCAGTAAGCGCGTTCCTTAAATCCTTGAGTTGAAATTTTGAAGGCCCGCCCGGATCGAAATTCCGATCCACCATACGCTTACCATGCTCGGTGAGGATTCGACTGGAAGCAAACCCTCCCTGTAATGCTTCACGCACCTGCGAACGATCCGCTCCACCACCCCCCGCCAAGATAAACGCTTCACTGACCGCACCAATGGTGATCGCTACGATCACCTGATTGGCAAGCTTGGCAAGCTGACCACAACCGTTGGGCCCCACGTGCGTGGCGTGACCCATGGCATTAAAAATCGGCATCATTTTCGAAAAGGTTTCAGGGTCACCCCCGACCATGATGGCCAATTCTCCAGCCGCCGCGCCCTTGGTACCTCCACTGACCGGTGCGTCAAGGTAATGAACACCACCCTGAACATGACGCTTCGCGTGGTCTATCGCTTCATCAGCTCCAATGGAACTCATGTCAATGTGTGTTACCCCTTCCCTAACACCTCTAGTCATACCTCCTTCAAACAACACTTCCTCCACAGCTGTCCCATCAGAGAGCATGGTAATTATCACGTCAACCCCCTTCACAGCCTCAGCTGGTGAAACGGCCCGATTGGCCCCTTCATTCTTTAACCCTTCAGCTTTTTCAATCGAACGATTCCATACGGTCAACTCGAAGCCCCCCCTCAAGAGGCACCGACACATCGGTAACCCCATAAGTCCGGTTCCTAAAAAGGCGATCGAAGGCTTATCTTTATTAGTCATTCAAAGGGTCGTCGCATACTCCTTAAGGAGATCCACTATGCGTTGGCCAACTGGTGAAAGTTGACCTCGCCATAAAACCCCTATAGGCACCCCCGGAAAATCTTCCAATGGCAATACCCGGATGCCTTTAGGGGCTTTTTTACCAGGTAAAGCCAAACTTAAACCAATGCCGAATCCACTGGCTGCATAGGTACTAATCAAATCTACTGAATTAAGCTCGATACCTAACGGCCAATCGATTTTTCGAGCAGATAATTCACTTTGAAAGGCACGTGTAATCCCTTCATTTTGCGGAAGGCTGATAAGGGTTTGAGCAATCCGGTCTTGACCCAAAATCTCTTCAACGGTCTTGGCTTTTAATCGTGTAGGTACCATCAAAACCATTGGTAATTCGAGAAGTTTTTCAGACTTAAGTTCCGAGGGAGGTTTTGAACTTAAAACAGTCACTCCAAGATCCACCTCGTTTTCCAATAACCACTTTTCAATCTCCGGCTGAATCCCCACCCGTAAAGAGGGATGCAGACTTTGGTACTCTTTGCGCGCAGCACTTAGTATATCAGGTAGATGATCACGGAAAACCGTTGTTGAAGCAGCAATGCGAATGGTTTGCGCAACCCCTCCACGTATCTTCTGACTAATCGCATCTAGGTTTTCAAAGAATGGCTGGGTAAAGGCGTAGAGTTCTTTTCCAGCAGGTGTCAATTCAAACGGTCGCCGCTGGAAAAGCGTTATACCCAGATCATTCTCCAGTTGAATTACCTGCGCACTTACTGCGGGCTGTTGAATCCCATAAGGCATGTTGCGCACCGCACCAGCGATACCTTTGTGCTTGGCGACGTAATAAAAAAGTTCAAGATGATGGATGTTCATTTTTTCTTATTCGGCTTTCTGGGATTGGGTTTGGCGTTGGGGTTGTATTCCGGATTAGCGACAGGCATCTTGGCCCCCATTTTTTTCTGCCACAAGGCAAGCTTGGCACGCAGCTCAGCAGCCTTTTTCGGATTAGTCGCAGCTAGGTTTTTCTGTTCGCCGATGTCGGTAGCGAGATGATAGAGTTCAAATTTGTCATAGTGATAAAATTCAATCAGCTTCCAGTCGCCCTCACGAATGGAGGCACCGGGTTTCCACGCCGAACCGTGATAATGTGGATAATGCCAATACAATGTGCGCTCTCCTGTATTATTTCCCTTGAGCTGAGACACAAGGCTTTGACCATCGGCATGAAGCTTGGGTCTGGAAGGCAACCCGGCCAGTTCCAACATGGTAGGAAAAAAATCCATGCTTATCATTGGCTTATGCGACACACTGCCCGGCTGGGTAATTCCGGGGGCACGAATGAGAGTAGGCTCGCGCACACCGCCTTCGTACAACCAACCTTTACTGGCGCGTAGCGGCAGATTGCAACCGGGACCAATCCGATTACCCTGCAAAGTGGAAAGCCCACCGTTGTCGCTGAAAAAAATAACAACAGTGTTTTGGTCGAGTTTTAATTCCTTTAACTTGCTGAGTAACACACCCACGCTATCATCGACTGCAGCAACCATTGAAGCCAAGGCAGCGTTATCCTGTCGCATTCTACTATTACCTTCATGTTCTTTTTGCATGGGAGTTTTTCCTTTAAATAGCTTAGCTGCCTTGGCGTTGTAATGTTCAATACGCTTTTTATAAGGCTGTATTGGTGTATGGATGTTGTAGTAGGAGAGGTATAGTAGAAACGGTTTACCGGCATCTCGGTTCTCTAGAAATTTTACCGACTCCTCCGTCAACCGCTCTGTGAGATATTCGCCAGGTTTTTTTGACTTAAGCGCTGGGTTCGTCCAGGGTGCATAATACCCACCCGGAGGCGAGCCCCGGTGGTGTCCGCCAATATTGATATCAAAACCCTGATCGGTTGGCCAATACCCCTCACTCCCAAGATGCCATTTACCTGCAAAGAACGTCTGATAACCATGCTGCTTCAACTCCTCGGCAATCGTCACTTCCTCATGGGCGAGATTGTCGCGATCTTTAGGATGGAGCAACTTGTTCGCGGCACGATTACTCTGGCCGGGAATCCAGTCAGTGATGTCCACACGCACAGGATGGCGGCCCGTCATGATGCTTGCTCGTGTGGGGCTACACACCGGGCAGGCGGCGTAACCCTGGGTGAAACGCATGCCACTGGCCGCGAGCCCATCGATATGGGGAGTCTCGTGAAACTTACTGCCGTTGGCCCCGATATCCGCCCAGCCCATATCATCAACTAGAAAGAATAGGAAATTGGTTTGCTTGGCAGCTTGCGTATTCAAAAAAACACTGATGGAAAGAAGAAAAAAAATGGCGCGAAACTGGGAACTCATACCCATGAGGGTACCTTGCCAGCCAGAAGCTGGCAATGACGTGTTAATTGAAGTATTTGAAATAGCCCAATCTATTTAAAAACAAGAGCTTTACATGAATTTCCGAACATAAAAATTCCGATCAACCCTTCCGGTAGTGTCGTGATACTTATTAATGAAATTATTTCTTGCGATTCTTGTAATTCATCATCGTATCCTTCGTACCTACCATTCCCTTGGCGTCAGTGATTCCGGAAAAGACGATCGACATGAACGGTTCCGGTTTCTCTTCCAAGACCCAAGCGATACCTCTCACCAATAACAAGCGGTAAAGAGGATCGTAGTAGGTATAGGTAAAATGTCCGGTAGTCGTTCCAAAAACGCGACCTTTCCCTGAAGTATAGGTCCAAAATGCCTGCCCTCGGGCTCCTTTTGAATTAAGCACCTCGGCGAATGATTGGGCATCCGTGTTGGCTGGGGTACCGACGGCCCCAACAACCTCAACGCCATCACGTTGGATCATGTTCCAATACGATTCGTCATTGAACCGCATACTGTTGGGCAAGCCGGCAAAGACCGGGTGCCTGGTATTAAGGAAAAGTGGTTCATTTCGACTAAACTTACTCCAAGAAGAGTCTTTGTTTCCCTTCCAAGAGCAACCAATGCAACTGGCCAACTTGTGCGCCCGGTCAATCGGCCGAATAATACATGACTCGTGAATAGAAACCACCCGACCGCCTTCATTGACGAACTTCTGATAACTGGCGAACTGCTTGTCCGTAATTGGCGGTTGATGAAGATACTGAATTAACAGATCCGCCTTGTCGAATTGGGCTTGGGAAGGGAACTGATAAGCTTCGTCCACAGAAACGCGGGGAATCTTTTTCAGTAAGGGCACAAATAATTCTTTGATTCGTATATAGTCGTGTTCTCCTCCCTTATGATCCTCTGGTCCATAAAGCCATAGAATACGAATATCCTTACTAAGCGAGGCCTCTTTAAACTTTCCGGTCAGCTTCAATAGTTCTACCTTTGGCAAGGGCTTGTTCGGTTGAGCAATCAAAAATGAAGCCAAAGCAATGGAACACAAAAGAATAATGACAGGGTGTTTCATTAGGGCATTAATCAAGTTTTTCCTTCTCGTAATCACTGGGCAACACCCAACCGGTGCGAATCTTCTGACCACGTTGATGTTTCTCATAAAAGTTTTTCCACATCTCACTGGCAAATCCGTATTTATCGAAGACATCCCCGCGACCGAACATGCGCGGGTCACCCTGCTCTTTTAACTCCCTAAAGAGCTGCGTCTTTAGGGCAGTTTTGATATTGGCCTGCGACTTGTTTTGGGCCAAATCCTTGACGCAATCGCGACTCGCCTTAACGTCGAATAATTCCTCAGCGGGACGTTTACCAAAGTTGAGCCGCCAATACTTGTAGTCACCCCCGCGGCGCTGGTTGAGCAACAACGTCTTGATCGGACTAGCGTCGCAATTGAGGTAACCAGTTTCTGGATTACCAGCTGGCCACCGGTCAGTCTCAAAATTATGCAGGTAGAGATGATCTCCTTTGCGAATACCGCGAATAGGATAGCCACCATTATTTGGACGACCGACATCATGCCGCTCCTTGCCAAGCAGAACGTGATCGCGCGAGGCAATCACCTGACCGGATTTGGGTGAAGCAAAAATATCAAATAAACTGCGGCCACTCACTGGCTGCATGATTGGCGCAATCTGCTTTACCCCTGCTGCCTCAAGAAAAGTCGGAGCAAGGTCTGTGAAGCTCACAAAATCCTTAACCGTGCGATTGCGTCCCTTGATGCCCTTGGGCCAACGGATCGCTAGCGGGATGTGGTTGGAATAATCATACGCCTGACCTTTGCAGCGTGGAAATGGCATGCCGTGATCGCTGGTGGCCACAATCAATGTATTATCCAGCTGACCGGCCTTTTCCAGATGTGCAATTATGCTCCCTAAATGCGTGTCGTAATGTTCTACTTCAACAGAATAATCGAGCATGTCACCGCGCGTCTCAGCGTTATCCGGCCAAAAGGTGGGTACGTGATCGATATCACTCAATTTCTTACCCATACGCAGGCCAACACCCTTTTCATATCCTCGGTGCGGCTCACTGGTTCCATACCAAAAACACCATGGCTCCCCTTTCGGGGTTGCAGCGAGAAAAGCGGCGAAGTTGCCAGAGTAATCATTATTAGAAATCGCCCGAGCCGGCGGTTTTAACTTCTTGGTAGACCAAATTTTGCCGGTAATGTTTCGTCTCTTACCATTCACGTCATTGGCAATGCCGGGCCCCCAGCCCTTACCGGTGTAACCCGTCGTGTATCCACTTGCTGCCAGGACCTCAACGAAACTCCCGAATTTAGCAGGGAACACGTTCTGATGATTGGCCGCCGACTCCAGCTGCCATGAGTAACGTCCGGTAAGAATGATAGCGCGTGAAGGCGCACACTTAGCATTGGGCGTGTAAGCCCGGGTAAAGAGAATTCCTTCCATTGCTATCCGATCAAAAGCCGGAGTATTAACCCATTTACAGCCATAAGCACCGGCATGCCCAAAACCCCAATCGTCAGCAATGGCAAAAAGGATATTCGGCCGATCTGCCTTAAGAGCCCCGCTGGCAGTAATGAATGAAACAGCACAAATTAATAGAGATCGCATGCGAAAGCTCATAGTATGTGACCTTAGTATTGCCGGCTAACACCTTTAATTAAAGCTCAGGCTCCTTCCATTGAGGTATACCACCCGCTTTCATCTGCTTTTCATACCAAACATGGTACGGGCGAGTAGGTGACATTGGAACATCTTCGTTGACCATCAACGGACGTGCTTCCTTCCAGAATTTTGCATAAGCCGCGCGCATTTTTGCTGCCACTTCTGGCTTTTGCCCAATAATATTAGTTGTCTGCGCGGGATCCTTGACCATATCAAAGAGTGCGTCCTTAGGTGAAACTCCCTCTTTGCGTTGACGCTCAGAAACACTGATTGCTGTTCCCCCGCCAACAAAACGGTATCGCTGATTTCGAACAGCAAAATTTTTCCACTGGTATTCGTTGGGTTCAGCGCCAGTCTTCCATCGGCCTTTGTGTGTAAAGAGATAGCGATTATCAGGCAGTACTTTCTTTTCACCAGTAAGTAACGACAGAAAACTACGACCCTCAACTTGATTATCCGGCAATGTCTTGACTCCCGCAATCGCTGCAAAGGTGGGCAGCACGTCAATGTGAGCACTAACAGTATCAATGTTACGCCCTGCCTTCCATTGTCCATCCCAACGCACAAGGAAAGGTACGCGCACCCCGCCTTCATCAGCACTACCCTTCATACCTTTCATGCTGGCGTTGAAAAAGGGGTAACCCTCGGCTATCTGTTGCCCGGGCCGCGAACCTGCAGGTGTCATGCCGTTGTCGCTCATAAAAATCAAAATGGTATCCTCATACAAATTCCATTCATGCAACTTATCCATCAAGCGCCCCATATTTTCATCAATGTTTTCGATCATGCCGTAGAAGCCGGCCGGCTTGGCGGCAAAACCTAGGTCGGTAAAACGTTTGGTATTCTTGGAGGGGGCAATGAATGGAGCATGAGGTGCATTGGTGGTAATATAGGCAAAGAACGGCTGATCCCCATCCTTATTCGCCTTAATCCATCCGAGGGCGGCAGTAAAAAAAAGGTCGGTACAGTAACCTTTGGTTTTTACGAAAGAACCATTGTGGCGAATAACCGGATCGAAATACTTGTTCCCCGGGGCATCAGCACAACTGCATTTATAAGCCTGACCAATCCCCCCGGCACCATGAATAAATGCTTCATCAAAGCCACGGGTGTGCGGTTGATAAGGCTCCTCATCGCCCAAATGCCATTTACCAAAAATACCACTGGTGTAACCTCCTTGCTTGAGAACCTGCGGAAGGATCGTTGCCTTAAGTGTCATGCGTTCGCGCTCAAGGATAGTGTGAGTCACTCCATTTTTCATCGGGTGACGACCAGTCATCAGTGCGGCACGGGTGGGTGCACAGGTGGGACTAACCATGAAACGAGTGAACCGTGTGCTCGTATCGTAAAGTTTATCGAGATTAGGCGTCCTGATCCAAGGATGCCCATGCCTACCAATTGGGCCATAACCTTGATCATCGGTGATAACGAGAATGATGTTGGGCTTTTTTGCCTGAGCTTCATTTAAGCCAAAGAAAACGCAAATAAATATAGTAATGATTCGCAAGGTGGACTGCATGGAACTTTCTTAAAAGAAAAGAGCCCGCTTGCCAACAGGCAAACGGGCTCAATCACATAAAATTTTATTGCCCGGGAAATGATTTGGGTGGTGCGGCTACGGCCTTTGGCAATCTGCCAGTGAGTGACTTGAGAAATGCCACGATATCTGCCTGATCCTCCTTGGACAATTCTTTCCCTAGCTGGTGACGCGCCATTCTCATCACTGCATCATCAAGCTTGTC
>CACDBG010000006.1 GCA_902551155.1 uncultured Verrucomicrobiota bacterium
GTCTTCTTCTGGCCGTGAGTGTAAGTTGGTGCTTCAATTAAAATAGTGTTGCTTTCCTTTTTGAACTTGGAAGGCGTGCGTACGGCGGTGATCAGAAGATTCAACCGATTTACCGAATAAAACGCAGCCATTCCGCTGGCGGCCCACTTCGGCAACGCCTTCTTTAATTCAGCCACGCCCGCATTAGTGACTTTGTGTCCGAACTCTAGCCTCTCTAGCTGCTGCAACTTGGCCACGTCCTTAAGGCCCTCGTCAGTGATTTGGGTGTCGTACAAGTCAAGTTCGGTGAGCTGCTGCAACTTGGCCACCTCCTTGAGACCCGCGTCAGTGATTTGGGTGCCACGCAAGTTAAGGCTGGTGAGCTTCTGCAACTTGGCCACCTCCTTGAGACCCGCGCCAGTGATTTGGGTGTCGTACAAGTCAAGTTCGGTGAGCTGCTGCAACTTGGCCACCTCTTTGAGACCCGCGTCGGTGATTTTGGTTTGGCTTAAGGAAAGACTTTTGAGCTTCTGCAACTTGACCAATTCCTTGAGGCCCTCGTCAGTGATTTGGGTGTCGTACAAGTCAAGTTCGGTGAGCTGCTGCAACTTGGCCACCTCCTTGAGACCCGCGCCAGTGATTTTGGTTTGGTTTAAGTAAAGACTTTTTAGATTCTGTAACTTGGTCAATAACATTAGGCCCTCGTTCGTGATTTTGGTGCCGTTTAAACTGTGCTTGATGACTTTTCTCAAATCCGCCTCAGTGAGTTCGCCTTCAGGCTTCTTAAGTGATTTTCGAATCGCCCTATCAACAATAGGTCCCTCGGCTGCCTCTACAGATAATCTGGATCTAACCTCAACCGAGTGGGGACTAGAAATAGAACAATTGGGCAACACTTTCTGGAGATCATAAATCTGTGATATGGTAAGGGGCGTTCCACGCAAAGAGAGGAGCCTCAAACGTGTGAGGTTTTCTAGACCTGCTGTATTACGCAGTGGATTTTTGTCGAGAGATAACTCTTCTAATTGAGTAAGCTGCCCAAGCTCTTCAACCGAAGTTAGTGAGTTATTACTTAATTTTAATCTCTTTAGTTGGGTCAATTTAGCCAAACCCACCGGGATTTTAGTGAGATTTTCTTCACGTAGACTAATGTCCGAAATTTTTGCATAATCACCTTCGAAATTGAGTTTGCTCTGGACCGCTTTATCTAGTGCGTTGTCATGATATGCGTTTACATGGGCTGCAATTTCAACTGATGAGCCTTTTTTAAAAACAAGCCGCTCATTTTCTTCGATTGGTATTAATACCCCCTCATTAATCACAGATATGCCAATTAAACTATTAGCTCCAGAAACTTTGAGCGTGGCGACATTTCCTTCCTTATCTTGAATATGAATATTCTCACCTTTCCATTCCCAAGTGCCCTGTTCGCCAGCGAGAGCACCTCCAAAAACACGGCCGTCTTTCGTAAAAGTGGCTACCCCAGGCGCGGCCTTCCCGCCCTGATACACCACATACTTACCAGCTATTCTTGATGAGGGAGTCCCACACCCCACCAACACCGCCGCGGCCATCATCAAGAGAATCTGCTTCATGCCCATCAGCCTACGCCACCGCCCTCAACCGTCCAGCCCTTTTGCCGTTCCAGCTCTGACTTAACCGGTTTTGGCGAACGGCAACGCCATTGCCAAGCCCGACATTGGCATTACCGTGGCTGGCGAGGGGTTCGCCGGCCTTGGCGAAGGGGGTGCCGGTGCTGGCGCGAAGGTTTTTGTGACCGGCGATGGGGGTGCCGTGGTTAGCGATGGGGTTGCCAGAGAAGGCAATGGGCTTGCCAGCGAGGTTTTAATGAATCAATCCCCCACCCCGTTACCGTCCTTGTCTTTCACGCCGGAAAGCGGATGGTTGATGACGGCTTGCCAGGCAATCTTCCGGAAGGTGCGGTCGAGGGTGCGGTTAGGAAATTCCTTATCGCCACCGAAGGCGATATCGCCCTCGATCAACTCCGGTGAGCGGCCATAAAGAGTAGCATAAAAGACGTAGCCTTCCAGCCGGTCAAAGCCCGGGCCGAGGTGGCCAAGACGATCTCGCCAGAGCGAGCGGTCCTTGCCGCCGACGGATTTATGTAGCCCTTGCACGCCGGGGAGTTTACCCCTCAAATAATATTCGGCCGCCAACACCATGGCGTCGGAGGTCGGCATGATGAACACTGTGCCGGGATGCTTTTTGTTCAGCAAATCAACCAGTTGTTTGGACTGCACATTTTTTTGTTTGCCCAACCGCTGCCATACTTGCGCTGTGAGCGCCTTCTCGCTCTTGGGTGGATTGGGGCCAAGTTGATAAAGCTGCGGCCAGGCATCCGATAAATAAAATTTCATGCCCGGGTTGTACTTCAGGCAAAAGTCCATCCAGCACAGGTAATAAGCAGGCTGATCGTTGAAGTACGGCCCCCACATCATCGCCTCCCATTTCGCGTTGGCGATTGAAGGCAGCAGCACGGGGCGCGGACGTTTGTCGAACTGGAAGATACCGTTTTCCTGTTCCCACTTGTAACGAGTGCTACCGGTAATGCCGCCACCGGTGTGCAGATGCAGTGGCTGCTCGAAACCGGCCGTCTTGCAGATGGCCGGAAGAGTGCGGTAGCCGGGCATCATAAAGCTGTGCCCCGTGCCCACGACGCGCAATACGCCCTTGGTCTTAGGAAAACTGCGAATGCTCGCAAGCTCCTTCAACTCCGCCGCGCTCTTGTACATCAGCGCATGCTTGGGAAACTCTGGTGCCTTGACCCAGCCGGGGTCGACTTCAAAATTATGCGGCGCGCCGCCTTGTCGCCGCTGTTGTGCCTGTCTTTGTTTTTGGAAAGCGCGCGCCTCCTCGAGGCTCAATTTGCCATCCTTATTGGTATCTGCGACGGGAAAGCGTTTCAGCCAGTTAGCCAGCTGTTTCTCAGTCGGCTGTTGTGCCTGGAGCGGCCCTGTGACAAGCAAGCCCAACAGAAGGAGGTAAATAGATTTCATATCTTAAGTGATTTATTTTCGTCCAAATTCAGAATGAGCCACGATTGCGTGGATGGCGGCGCGAAGCGAGCCATTCTGTTTGGCGGCCGATTTGAAAACCGCATCAATGTACGGGCGGTCAGCCCGGGTGACTTCTCGACCATGGGCATAGCTGATGAGTTTGCCGATGATGCCCTTAAGGATGCGTTCCTTGTCAGCCATCAATGCAGCCTTGAGCGTTGGTAGATCACGCACCTCGCGCCCACCGGGTAATTTCATAGCAGCCTCAATCGGGACCTTGGTGAATTTAAGTTTCTTGGTAAACACGGTGGCTCCTCGTTCGGCCGGGACTTCTTCTACATGGCGATATTCGTTACGCTTGCGACCAACGGGATCGTAGTATTCAAGGGCGAACCCCAAGGGATCGATCTTCGAATGACAACGGGCACAGCTTTCAAGTTGTTGATGTTTGAGAATGGCTTCACGGATGGTGGTGGTTCCTCGGATATCCGGCTCGTTGATCAATATGTCGGCGGGTGGCTCAATTTTTTCGTTGTAGAGGTTTTTTAATATCCATGAGCCACGATGGATGGGAGAAGTGGCAAAGTCTGTAGAAGTGAGTTTGAGAAAACCGGCCTGTGCTACGAGGCCGCCGCGCTCGCTTTTATTTGGAAGCTTCACCGGCACGAAGGCATCACCTTTGACTGCGGGCAAACCGTAGAACCGGGCCAAGCGGTCATTGGCCATAACGAAATCCGAGTCGATGAAGTGTTTCATGCTCAGGCTCTTCTCGAGCATATGGCGAAAGAGCTCGCGGCCTTCGCGGCCCATGGAATCAACCGTCATGCGGCGTACGTTCTTGAATACGCGAACGTCCGGCCCGAAGTCGTCCACCTTATCACGCTGCAACCACTGACGGGTGAAGTCGTCGATGAAGCGGCCGGCTTTGGGATCCTTCAACATCCGCTCCACCTGGCCCGATGAATCCTTGCCCAGAGCGCCGGATCTGGCCGCGTTCAGAAGTGCGGTGTCCGGGGCAGAGTTCCAGAGGAAATACGACAGACGGTGGGCTCGTTCGACGTCGGTTAACTCAGGCGACTCGGCCTTGTAAATGAAATGCGGCGAGGCTAATAGCGCGATCAAAACACTGCGGGCGGTGGTGGTCATCGATGCGCCGGCCTTTTCCTGGGCTCGTGCGATTTCTACAAACGCTTTGCGATCCTCCATCGTCAGCGGCCGCTGCGTGAGCAACAACGCAATGCGATCGACCAGTTCTGTCGGCTTCATGTCCTGCTTGGGCAAGATGGCCTTCATCGCGACGGTCGGCCACTGCTCCGTCAACGGGCCGGTCACCTTCATATGGGAGAACCGCATGGCGGGACCGTTGTGTGGTTTCTTTGCAAGACTTCTGCCCGGCACACGGGCGCTATCGAAGGTGAAGGCCAGCTGGTCGCCCGCCTTGAGAGTGAGCTCGGTCGTAAACCCTTTCGAGCCATGCGGCATGGGGATTCGGCGGATCATCTGAAAATTGGTCGGATGACGCCCATCCCCGAGATTGATCCCAATAACCTCGCCTTCTTTGGATTTCTCGGAATGCGCTTTCACTTCGAGCCGGTACACCCCGAAGGCGGGAATCACAAATTGATCATGACTCTCTAGATCGATGGAAAAATGCAGATTGCTGCGGTAAGGGCGAAAGCCCGTGAGAACATAATCGTCCCCATCGCGATAATCCCCACCGCCGCCAGTCGCAAAGTTTTTACTGCCGTGAAAATGTCGCGCATCGAATTCCCATGTCCTCGTTTTGGGTTTGGCATCCGGCAACACCCGCTCGGCGATGAAGCGTGCGGTCTTGAGGTAAGCCATGACTTGGTGCGGCGACATCAGGTGAGCCTCACCAAATTTGTCGAATCCGTGCTCCACGTGATCGGGCGGCAGTAAACCAGTGAGATCAAAATCCACACCGAAGAGATCACGCATGGTGTTAGTGTACTCAGCACGAGTGAGCCGCTTGAGGGGATTAGCCGGGCGCTGGTTGAGGATATGTTTCTGAATAATTTGCAAGGCATCGGCCCGAGCTGCGGCTGTGGGTTGTGGCGCCTTCTCTGGCGGCATTTCACCAGCCTCAAGCACGGCAGCGATGGTCTCCAGCAACTCCTCATTGGCGAACAAGGCACCAACTGGCCTATCAAGCCGCACCTTGCCTTTTTGTTGTTTAGGGCCGTGGCACTTGACGCAATTTTGTGCGAAGAATTGTTCCAGTTTGGGTTCCGCGCGGAGGATTGCTGGCAGGAGAAAGCTCAGCAGCAGTATTGCGAAGGGCAGACGCATTATGACAACACCTCGAACGCTCCGGTGCTTTCTCCGAAACGGTCGTGTTCAGCTCCAAATAGTTGGAGCAAGCCGAGGTACAGGTTGCTCATCGGCGCATCCTTCTTTTGCCAATGCCCGGCTGTCTTCACACGGCTGTCTAACACCAAAGCTGGCAGGTCGTCAAAATTGTGAGAGTTGGCACTACCCATGGATGCGGTGATGAGCGTGGTCGTCTGATCGAACAGTGAGCTGTTACCTACTGTTCGTTCCTTCATGGTGCTGAGCGAGGTATTGATTCGCTTGAGAATTGCGTGCTCCAGCATGAGCAACTTCTTGATCTTTTCCGGCTTCTGACCGTGGTGGGAAAGGTCATGGTAGTTTCCGCTGAGGTCCGGTTCCTTGAAGCCTTCCCAGAATGGAATCTGCACCGTAACCGCACGCGTCGAATCAGTTTGAAGCGCCAGCACGGCAAGATCCATCAAGGTGCCGACGTATTCGTCCACCGACTTGCGATCGAAATTCTCGATCTCATAATCCACTTGCGGCTTGGAGCGGTCGGCCCAGTAGGCGCGGCGTTTCACGGTCTGTTCCACTTCGCGGACTGAGGTGAGGTACTCGTCCAACTTCGCGCGGTCATTGGCGTTGAGCCGCTTCTCCATGGACTTGGCCTGCGCGAGCACCGCATCGAGAATGCTGCGGTCCTCAGCAAGCACCTGCTGCTGAGTCTTCTCGTTTTCATCGACCTGAAAGAGCAGGTTAAAAATCTTGTGGGGCGAATCGATCTGTTTAACCGGTAAACCGTGCTTATCCCAGGAAATCTGGGAAAAGTTCAGGTTCTCGCCTGCCTGAAAAACCAGCGACTTGAAACGCGTGTCTCCACCAATCAGATCGGCGACCGCCTGATCAATGGATAGCCGATTCTTGCGGTGCAGTTTGTTGAAGTAACCGGAAAGAATGCCGACACACGGCGTGTGGCCGAAGCCATTCTGCACCGCCGGATTGTCCAGCCCGCTGAAAATCTTAAGGTGCTTAAAATGATCGGCCAGCTCCGCCAACAAAGCCGGCGGCTTCTCAAGCGCGCCGTCCGTAGCCGGAATCAATTCCGGCTGATAAAAGCTGAGGTGATTAACAATCGTCAGCAACCGCCGCGGCGATTTCGCCTCGCCCACCTGCCCCAAACTCTCCAGTCGCGGCAGCAACAAAGCCACACCCGCTCCTTTTAAAAACGTGCGTCGCTTCATATTGCTGTTTTTTAAGCCCATTGTTAGAGAATCACAACAAGTCATCAGCAAATTGTACAGCTGATAAACTCATCAAGAGTAAAAACCTACTTCGATCGGAAAATTTTGCTCTGCACGACCAAGTGGACTAGTTCTCTCAGGCGATCCTCTTTTTTAACCAGTTGAGATACAATCTGATCCACTTCACCTCGGTCAGTCGCCTCCATTTTACGACCGACAGCATAAGTAAGCATTTTACCGGTCAAATTACGCACAATGAGTGGCTTGCGAGCTTTAAGCATCCGCTTGAATTCAACGATGTCTTTAATCTTATCGCCATTGGACATCACCGCAGAAGCATCAATGGGATTACGGTCACCGCGGTACTTATCACGCCAGCGGCCGACCACATCAAAATTCTCAAAGGCAAACCCCATGGGGTCAATTTTCACGTGGCAACTGGCACAAGCCTCATTCTTTCTGTGTAAATCCAACCGCTCACGAATACTGGCGGCCCCACGCGTATCTGTTGGCAGAGGCTCTACATCCGGTGGCGGCGGAGCAGGCGGTGTTCCCAAAATGTTTTCCAAAACCCAAACTCCCCGAACCACCGGTGAAGTATCCACCCCATTGGCCGTCGCAGTCATGAGTCCAGGCAAAGTAAATATTCCTCCACGCCTTGGATCATTCAATGCAACCTTCTGTAAACCAGCACCACGAATATCTTCACGCCGATAAATCCATTTACCGAGTGCCTGATTCATATAGGTATAATCAGAATCAATAAATTCCTCGATCCTACCATTTGATTTCAAGACATTCTCAAAATAAGTGGCGACCTGCTTTGCCAGCATGGGCTCAACCCGAAGATTCTTGTAAAACTGATAGTCACCTCCTGAGGGAGGCATCGATCCCAGTTTATCCAGCCGCAACCACGCTGCTGGAAAGTGCTGAATGAAAGCCGCACTTTTCGGATCACCAAGCATCCTGTCGACTTGACGACGTAATTCGACCGGCTGACTAAGTTTTCCTGACCGGGCCAACGCAAAAAGCGTTTCATCAGGCATGGTTGACCAAAGGAAGTAACTCAATCTAGAAGCCAAAGCAAAGTCATCCAATTTACCTGGGCTTTCATCAAGATACAAAAACTGCGGAGAGCAAAGGATGGCCGCATATCCATCCTGCAAGGCCCGAATTAATAATGGCACCTCATCAGATTTTTTCTGGTTGTTCCTAGTGTTGCGCAAACTATCAACTGAAAGCTTTGCGTGAGCCATTCCGGCCCCACCCCAGCCAGCACGAAAACTATTGGGCTGACCGTAGGCAAAATATTCCACACGTATGGCATGCTTACCGGCCTTGAGGTTAATATTCCCCTTCTTGAGCTGCGCCCCATGAAGGCCATCATGTTCCACTGCCTTTTCACCATCGATCAAAATTCTCCCCCCATCATCTGAAGCCATCTCAAATACATACTGCCCATCTCTCGGTACATTCAAGGTACCGGTAAACACCACGCCAAATTTTTCCTTCCTCTGGGAAACCTTCAGGTCAATAAGTCCGTTTGCAATTTTCCCGGAGATCACCGGCTTAAGTGCCTCAAAATTTGGAAGCTTATTCCATTGCCCTTCATAAACCCGGTAATTCAAATCCTGAATACCTACCGGAATAGTCACCACTGGCTCCACCTTCTGCTTTAAGACCAACTGAATGTAGGGTTCGATGAGCGCAGGCTTGATCGGTCTGCGAAAGGCGCGTTCGGCAAACGCCGACATCAACCGACGGATTTCATTTTCCTCACCGGTGCCAGAACCATAAAGAGCAACGTGACTTTTGGGCGGCCAGGATTCAATTAAGGGTTCTATTTTCAGGCTATGCACCCGAAGAAAGGGACCCTCAAAATTCTTAAGTAGAATAAATGACATTTGCCGCCACCACTCATTATTAGCCTTATCGTATTCCTTTTTATCAGTAATCACCTTGCGATCGGGAGCTTTGGTTACTTGGTCGGCTCGATATTTTTTCATGAGCAAATCTGCACGCAGCTCACGTTTGGTAGGTCCATTCTCCCAGTTCAGCTCCGGGACCCATTGCTGATCTATCCAAGTTTCAACCGTGTAAATAAGCTTCTGCCCATCTCCTTTCACGTTCCATTGGGTCACTGGAAGTAGTTCACGCCCTTTACGAAGCGATAAACTCAGCTTATGTGGTTCATTCTGATTAGTGGGTAAAAGCTCACCCCAAGGATGTTTTTGATTATGTCCAGAGACCTCAACGCTAATGCGATAGCGTGCTGAAACCGGTAAACCACGACTGACGGCATCTGGCCTCAAAGGCTCATTACGATACACACCGGTAAAGCTGGGGTGAAGCTCACGACAAAAAGCCTCCAACTCACGACCCCGGGGCTTACTTAAGTGACCTTTGAGATGCTGAATTGCAACCTTGGGCGGAGCTTCAAGGTGAGTTGCCTGCCCAAGTACTTCCTCAACTGCCTCTAATGTAAGCTTAAGCAGAAAGTCTGACATTATGAGCTTATCGCCAAGATTGAAAAACCCATCCTCTTCTTCATCCTCTGGAAAAAAACGTAAAGGATCATTGCCGGTTCTTTCCACGCTCCCGTTACCGTTGTTATCAACCAACCGTGAACCAGAAGCATCCGGCCTATAGTCCGCACCGTTAAGGTAAAGCAAATCACGAAAAGTATTCCTTAATTCATGCCGATTAAGCCTTCGCAGTACAGTTTGCCCCCCAGTGCTGCGGGTCTTTTCATATGCCTTCGCCAATGATTGAGTCAGAAGATTAACCACTTCTTTAACTTTGAACACCTCAGGCCGGGGCTGTTTTTGGGGAGGCATCTCACCCAAATTAAGTTGATCCAGTACTCCTTGCCAGATTTCCAGCACCTCAGGGTCGGATAAATCATGTTTGAGGGTATCCAAACGAATTTCACCTTTTTGCTTATCGGGCCCGTGACACTCAACACAATGCTGCCTGATAAACGGCTTGACCTTGAACAAAGCATCATCTGCCCAAAGGACCGATATGAACATGGTCGTAAAAACCAAAAATGAAACATTACGAATTACATTCATGTCGAAACTCCGGCTAAAGTAAAGATCCACACTCTGCAAAAACCTAGGACCACTCCAAGCCCGTCAAGGTTCCGGTACTGGAACCAAAACGATCTATCTCTAGCCCGCAGTTTTGAAGAATGGACAGCAATAGATTAGCTGCCGGCACTTCCGAAACCCCTTCTGCCAAGCGCCGTTGCAAACTAATTAAACGTTCGGGAGCCTTCTTATCCTTACTAAGGGGCCCCGGATAAACCTTATGCTCACCGTGTTTAAACCCACCACCAGCTAGGACTAAGGGAAGGTTCCGCGTAGAATGCCCCCCTGAAGCCATTCCACAACCATACAAAATAGAGGTATGGTCTAGAAGAGTCCCGCCATTAACCGGATCCTCTTGAGCCTTTAATAAGTCGATAAGATAAGCCATCATTGAAATCTGATAGCTTTCGATCTTCTTTAAAGCCGCAACCGGCTCAGGGCGCTCTCCATGATGAGAAAATCCATGATAACCACCATTGAGTCCGAAATCGCCATTAGCAAAACCACTCACGCAGGTTATTGCTCTTGTTGAATCGGTTTGCAAGGCCAAGGCTATTATCTCCATCATCGCCTTAAGTTGATCCTCAGTTCGATTGCCTGGATTAGGTTCAGGCACATTGGTTTTTGGCTTAGGCCGATTAACCCATGGCTCCTGCTGTTCAATTTTTTGCTCCAACGTCCGAACTGAATCAAGATACTCACCCAATTTATGTTGATCTTGTTTGTTTAAATCCCGGCTCAAGGATTTTGCCTGTTCATTAACCACATC
The DNA here is from genome assembly GCA_902551155.1 of uncultured Verrucomicrobiota bacterium. Classification (GTDB taxonomy): domain Bacteria; phylum Verrucomicrobiota; class Verrucomicrobiia; order Limisphaerales; family UBA1100; genus UBA1100. Next base: position 10,391 of record CACDBG010000006.1, read on the forward strand.
GAGAATGCTGTTCTGCCGTTTGAACCGCTCCGTGCGGGATACTTTTTTCTCAGGCGTATCCTCAAAAAACATCGCGCGGTAGGCTGCCCGCATATCAATTGTAGGCACCTGAACTCCGGTCCGGGTAAAACTCAATAAATTGCGCTCCCGAACACCAAGCGTCATCGAAGGAAACCTAGTTGCTGCTCCATGATGTTCAGCAAGCTTCTGATCTAAACTAATATTTCCTTCAACATAATTATGGGCAAGGATTGGACGAACTCCACTTAGAAACACCGGTACACCTTGATGGCCTCCGGTAAACCCATGGTCAAGATTTTGGAAAAGGGTGATGTCTTTACGATGTTTCTCCAATGCCTTAAGAGTCTCAGGCATATCATACTTGGCTCCCATCTGGCTGGAGTCAGCAAAAAAAGCCTTTTGGTAAACGCCGTAGTTATTAGAAAGACAAACGAAACGTTTAACTGGTTGCTTGGCCTTTTGAGCTGCTTGCACCGAAGGCAAAGATTCCAGCATTGGAAGAGCAATAGCTACTCCCGCACCTTTCAAAAACTGACGGCGACTTGAATGGAATTTTCCCATGCACAGAGTGTCATAGATTATCCCTCTGGAATCAATTGTAAAGACGGCTACTTTTTACCTCGCAAAAACACCTCGCGTTTGTCGGCCCATTTTACATTTCGATCAAAGATCGCACCGTATTGGACATAACCATGATAAGGTACCGAATTCTTCTTCCAGTGATTAACAGCCTCATCATACGCTTGACGCATCTTGGAAAGCGCTTCTTTAGCGTCGGTATCACCAACCACATTACGTAATTCCAAACGGTCTTTAGCTAAATGATAAAGCTCATCAGTCGCTTCCAGTTCGCCCTCTGCATATGGCCAATAGATATATTTCCAATCCCTAGTCACCACCGAGAAACTATGAACAGCCTTGGGGCCCCATACGTTGGTAAGCGGCAATGCCTGATGAATTTGAGACTTCGGATCGCTATAAAGCTTGAGCAGGCTTTTGCCATCCATATTCCCAGGCGTCGGCAACCCGGCCAGTTCCAAGATAGTTGGGGCAAAATCCACGTTGCCAGTGAGCGATGCGCATCGCAATCCTTTACCACTATTCTTATGACGAGGATCAAAAATTAACAAAGGCACTCGTGAAGCTTCCTCATAAGGAAGCACCTTGGAGCCGTACCCGTGCGAACCGCAAAGAAAACCGTTATCTGAGGTGTAGATGATCACAGTGTTATCTGCCACCCCGTACTTATTGAGCGCGTCGCGTATCATCCCAACCGCCACATCAATGGCATATATTTGCTGATGATACTTGGCCATTACCCCATCATAATCCTTATCATAATTCCAACCACTGAAACGTTCATACTGACGACCCATTGTACTTTGCTTCGAGAAATGTTTACCGGCTTCACGCCCATAGTTGGCCGGTTTGGGAAATTTTTTTCCCGCATACACATGATCAAATTTCGGATCGGGTTGCACGGGCCGGTGCGGAGCCTTAAAGCTAATGGATAGACAGAATGGCGCATCATCTTTTGACATGTCGCGAATAAAATCCTGACTGAAAGCTCCATAAGACAAGGTCGCGTGCGGCCACTTTTCGGCATAACCCTTCATTGATTCATTTTGCGCCGTCTTGAAACTGGTCTGCCCTGGGCCTCCACCCCATTTATCAAAATCCTCCTTGGGCAACCGTTTGCCTTTGCTCCCAGGATTTTTACTCACCTCAAAACCAAACTTACCGGCAAACCCTGTCCGATACCCTGCCTTGCGCAACAGAACCGGATAACTCCGCTTCCAATGAACCTCCGCCATCGTGCCGTGCTCAAAATTGCAACCGGTCTTATACTCAAACATCCCAGTCATAATATTGGCACGACTCGCCATGCAGATAGCCGTGGTGTCGTAATGGCAATCGAAAATCATTCCATCGGCACCCAACCGATCAAGGTGGGGTGTCTGCACACCGGGGGCACCATAACAGCCCATGGTGCGCACGGCCTGATCATCAGATAAGAGAAAGATAATGTTGGGCCGCTTATCCTTTGCCTGCAAAACCGCAACAAAAAGCAACAAGACCGGATAAAGAAAAATTCGCATGCCCATTTGTGAAACCATAAACCGGCTCACGTCAATCCTCTAGCTGCCATTCTAGGCGTTTAAAGACAGGCTTAGGACCCTGCCACGGCTCTGCGGCAACTTCTATTGGCTTCGCCCCCCGAATCGTAGTTCTGGCAACGAGACCGAGCTCATCTAATTCATCCCAACTCTTTAACGGCACATCGTCAGTTACGTTTTTGAAATCGCTTAAGTCCAAAGCCACTGTTTCGGCCTTGCCGCCTTTCAGCTTAACCTCGGCCACGTAAGTGCGTTTTTTGCCGCGATAATTGCGCCATGTGTTTTCGTGCAGCACAATACCGAGCATATTGGGCTGCTGGCTTTGAATGGTGAGTGCTAACTTCGCGCCTTTGGAGCCGCGCCATTTGGGATCGGTCACCTTACGCGTCCAGTGCTGCCAAAGTGGCCGATGGTTACCGTTAATTGTATACCAATCGTGGAAACCCCTTTTAAAATCATCAATGACTCGTTCAGTTCGACCAGAAGTTTTCACTCCAGCCTCTTCAAGTGCTCCAGGCTTTGCCTCATGTAAAAGTGAACTAATACAAACCTCCTCAACCTGTTGGTTTCGCGGCAAAGCTGCTGGCTTTGGTAATTGATAGTAAACATTGGCAAAAGCAAACAAAGGCCGCTTCAAATCCATTATCGGTAATTGCGCTTCCCAACCCTTCCCGTCCTGCTTTGCTTCTGCCCCACGCCAAAAGCGTGACCTCGAATCCGGATCAACCGAGTAGTAAATATCGACTCCATTTACAGGCAGACTCTTGGAAGGTGCTACACGCAATACCGGAATCAGCTTAAGTTTCAGCTCACTTGCCGGGGTTTCTGGCAACTTCACCCCTCCCTTAAGGTGTTGGTCCAACCATAGGATACGAGCCACCTGTTGTTCCGGATAAAACCGATGATTAAAGTGCGGGGCAAAAACAAATCTTTGAGGAACCGAAGGTTTTACCTTTACACCCGTAGCGTAAGTTGCATCCATTTGGCCATGGAAATCGTTGCTTGCACCCAGATGTAAAAGTGGTGCTGTAATGCGTGGCGCATAAAATTGATAACCCATGGTACGACGAAATAGTTCAAGATCTCCTTTTACCTTTCTTATCTGTGGCAGCAGCCCGTAACGAGAATAAGTACGGTAACCTGAACCGCCTACTGATGGCGAAGCCACCTTCACACGCGGGTCTGAACCTGCCACATACATGGTAAGGTTCCCTCCCATTGAATGCCCGCGAATTCCCAATCGTTTTCCATCCAACTCCGGTTGCTGCTCCAGAAACGTCAACCCACGCCGACAACCAAGGGTAATCAGAAACCAATTGCAGTTACGCGGCGACTTCTGGGCGTCCAAAAACTTTTCACCCGGCAATAAATTGAAATAACCCGGGACATTATTTTGAGTAGGATCTACTGCTCCCCAATCAGTATTGGCCTCACCTGGTTTGGCTCCTTCCATGGGTTTACCTCCCCAGTTTACTGACAAGGCACCGTACCCTTGGGAGGCATGGAATTTCACCAGCGTTAAGTTAGCCCGCTGCCCACCTCCGTGCATGTGCAATACACCGGGTATGCCCTTCTTACCTTTTGGCGCTGCGTAGAACGCTGCCATCCAGGCGGGCTTACTTTTGAAGGTGCCAATGTAGTAACGTAAATACCGAATCACAATTCCATCCTCCTCCCATTGCCGAACCAATTGCACCTTAAGGGGTTCAGCACGCGGATCATAGTCCCTCCATAACTCAGCCACTGTTTGCGGCACCTTCTGAAGCGGCGGCAACGAATCCGCTCCAAATATTGATCCGGACAAACAAAATAAAATGATTAATAAAAATCTCATAGTCGCTTTGGGTTAAACGGTGTCGTTGGCACCTTGCCGCTGGCTTTCTTTTCCAACGCTTTACGAAGCATCTTCATGACGGCCTTGGACCGTGCATCGGGCCTGATAGCGAGGTTATTAAACTCCATCGGATCAGTGGCATGATCATACAGTTCCACACCGGATTCGCCTTCGGCCCAATCACTGTATCGCCAACGCTCGGTACGGATACTCCGGCCCATTACCGGCTTAGGCAGCCGCTTATCAGCGGGACGTAGCACTTGAGTGATGGCCATTCCATTCCATTTAGCCAGAGGATCTGCCAGTAAAGGCTTAAGACTACGGCCTTGAAGTCCTTTAGGGTTCTTCAATCCAGTAAGATCGGTGAGTGTGGGGTAAATATCCACAAACTCCACGATGCGTGTGCTAGCGGTGCCATTACCCTTCATGCCGGGGGCCCGTATTATAAGTGGGCTTCGCGCCGACTGCTCAAAGAGCGTACGTTTTTGCCAGATACCATTGTGCTCACCGAGATGATAACCATGATCGCTCCACAGAACCACAATGGTGTTATCAGTCAGATTAAGTTTGTCCAGTGCGCTCATTAACCGGCCCACTTGTGCATCCACAAATGAGATCGTCGCATAGTAGGCCTGCAATGCCTTGCGCAGAGTCAATTCATCCAGTCCATAATGCGGCACGGGGCAGTTATGGGCAAAAGCGGCGGTAGGAATATCATCACGATCGCCCTGGGGCGCATAAGGCAAACGCATCTCTTTTAAAGGGTACATTTCAAAATATTTTTTCGGAGCAACATACGGCGTATGCGGGCGGAAAAACCCAACGCCCAGAAAAAACGGTTTATCACGCTTCGCTTCCATTAACTTAATGGCTTCTGTGGCAATCATGCCATCAGTCTGCTCTTCGTCGGTTCCCTCTGCAGCCAACCAACTTAAGGCAGCACTGATCTTACGGTGAGGTTCAGCATTGAAGATAAGCGCCTCATCAGTTTTATCACGTCCTTTGGGATTCACAGTCTTTTGCCAACTGGGTGGATCATCAAAACCATCAGTTCCAATACTGGCCGGCACATTGTAGTGATAAATTTTCCCTACACGCCCTGCCCACCAGCCATTACGCATAAAAGTTTGGGAAAGAGTCACCACTTTAGGCACTTCATCACGAAAATGACGATCCAAATCATAAACCTTGATGGTGTCGGGCCTTAAACCCGTCATCACACTGGCCCGGGTCGGGTTGCAAAGGGGCAGCTGATTATACGCACGGTCAAACCTCACGCCAGTTGCCGCGAGCCGGTCAATATGCGGTGTCTTGGCAATCAGATTACCGTAGCAACGTAATGCGGGCGCCAAATCATCAATGGCAATAAAGAGAACGTTAGGTTTCTGGGCAGCCCAACCGGAGGCACCCAAAAAAAGAAAAATAAGCAACGACAAATGCCTCATGAACCTAGGGCCTAAAATCCAGTACTCGGAGTCCCACCCGGATTTCCACCTCCGGGAGTTCCCCCAGCACCCCCTTCCGGCGGCTTGAGTGTCACCATGCAATTAGGCAACGCTTCCTTTAGCTTTTCAACTCCGGCTTCAGTTATACCCGTTTCAACCGCAGTCAAGGCTCCTAGAGCCTTCATATCAGAAAAATGCTCCACTCCAGCATCAGTAATATCCTTATTCCCGGTAACATCAAGAAAGCTCAACCTTTCCAACCCTTTCAATTGCGCCAAAGCCGCATCATTAATACCACATTTAACCAAAGAAACTCGTGTGAGAGCTTTGAGCTCTAACACCCATCCCATGTGTTGAGAAGTAAATTGAACCCCACTAATTTCAATCGAATTCACCTGACTGTTAACGTCAAAATCCATTCTAGCCCCGAGTTTCTGCAATTCTTGCCGGGCTGAAGAAACAATCGGCTCATTGACTTCCTGCACCTCGATATCGACAGCTTCACCATCTCCCATAAACATTGTGACGCCCACACCCACAGCCCCTACTGCCAGAACCCCCAGAACAATGAATTTACCCTTACCGGCCAATAATTTTTGAATGCCGGCGGCCGCGCCACCTCCGGATTTTTTAACCTTGGCTTTAGCTTCCTTCTTCTCCTGCTTGGGTTGAGCCGCAACAGCCGCGCCACCTCCAGCTGATAATTGAGTCGGATCTGCCATCGGTTGAGCTGCCATCGGTTGAGCTGCCATCGGTTGAGCTGCCATCGGTTGGGCAGCAGCGGGTTGGGCGGCAGCAGGTTGAGGGACTACCGGCGCCGGTTGCGGAGCCGGAGCAGGTGCTGGAGCCTGAAGCGAAGCCACCACATCTCCCAGAGGGGCCCAGTCAGTCATCCCTTCAGTGAAAGCCCAATCAGTAGGCAATAAAGCGCCCGAAGCAAGATGGCCGACCACTTCCTCCAGCGGATAAGGTCCATATTGCTGGCCATCTCGATTGACAATAATCTGCATATGGCTCCGGATAAAAAGGAAAAGCTGATTTGACATTAAAGAGCAGTAATGAGCAAGAATTCATCAGTATTCACTCCCCTAATTTGCAGCTACATCAAATGAAATAGGCCCCTTTCTGCGTGCGTAAAAATTTTACATAATATAAAGTATTTCACGCACCATTGAAGAGGCCCGACGTCAGATTCGCATTCAAGCCAATTCTGCCTCAGAATAAAAACCACCTGAAAATAATAAAAAAAGGTAAAATGACTCTTTTTTAGGACTATTTGGAGTCTTATTAATCAGCCTGCAATTAAGCCCATTGGTTAATAATATCCGATCTATATATACAAATTATGGCAGATAATTTGCTATAAGGAACTCAGGCATGTGCGTTTTAACACCCTGTAAGACATTCAATAGATCTATATTTTGTGGCACTTTGCGGCGTTATAGCCTAAATTAAGGCCGAGTTAAATTCGTCATCAGCCTACACGAAGATGAAAAAAGAGAAGGCATTCACTCTGATTGAGCTACTGGTGGTAATTGCGATTATTGGCATACTGGCCAGCATCCTCCTACCCACCTTAGCCAAGGCAAAGCAAAAGGTTAATGCCATGATGGGCGCAGGTAACAAAAAACAATTACAAGCCGGCTGGACGGACTATGCCACCGACCATGATGGTGAATATGTCGGCAATCAACCTACCGGCTGGACTTACTATCACAGTTGGGACCAGAGTGGAATTGGAGGAAGAGAATTTAAGGGTACTTGGTGCCCTCACGGGCCAGGATACCTTAGAAATTTTGGTCAGGGATATGGGACTCTACCTGACGGTAAAATGACTGACAAAATCAAACCTAGCCCTGGAGATCTATTCAATATTGGTCAACCTACACTATGGGCCTATGGAGTCGTTGAAAAGGTGGGCCCAGAAATAGAAGATCATCAGGAGATAACCTATCAACAAAAGATTTATGATTCGACTCAAGTCCTAAAGCCGAATTTAGCGGGGCAAACGGTGGACGGCTGGAATTATGATCAAAAGGGTCGAGCATGGAAAATGGAAACACAAAAATCTCCTTACCCAAAAACCCCACTATATTGGGACACACCAAATAATGTTTCCAGAATCCGAGGCAAGCTGTTCATGCACGCAGAACTTGGTTCCTATATTGATGAACCAAAAGTTTTCCTTAGCCCGGGAGAAAATGTTACGGCTGGAGGTAGAGCTATATCCAGATCAGTGGCCATGAATTGTAATGTTGGAATGAACGAAGGATACTCAAAATTTTTTCACGGAACCACCGTATGGAACCGCCCCAAAGGTGGACAGTGGGATACAAAAGCCAATGATAGAGGCATCTCACTACCTAGGAATAGTAACGGTCGTCCAAGCGGGGAGCGATGGCAGTTCTTTCAGCAAAACACCAATGAAGGGCTGGTAAATAACCCTTCTGACTTATTCGTTTTTATTGATCAGAATATGGGAGCCAATCCAAGCCCCGTTTTTAAAACACCTATTGACATGGCAGATTTTGCTTCCAATCAAAACTGGCAAAAAGCCCAAAGCTGGTTTGATATGCCCGCGCGTATTAATGGCGGACGATATTCTCTCGGCTTTGCTGACGGACATGTTGAGCAAAAGATCAATACAACTGACAAGCTCAATCAACAACCCGATGAACAAGCATGGCTTTACCTGACAACCGTGGGCAGCACAGTAGGTTCTGCAGGTGGAAATGTTGTCGGCGAATTCTAGGCCTGAAGGTCTCTTTTTTCTATAGCTTTACTTCAACTGCAGCTGCTGCCCTCAGTGCTTTCTCGCGGGCTTCATCAATGGATTGCCCCCGGGCAATGGCTACACCCATACGGCGCTTGCCTTTAACCTCTGGTTTACCAAAGAACCGCAACTGGGTATCGGGCTGGGCCAGTGCTTCATTGAGGTTACCAAAGCTCACCTGCTCGCTCTCGCCTTCCACAAGAATCACCGCGCTGGCACTGGGCCCATGCTGAAGGATATTGGGGATGGGCAAACCAAGAATTGCGCGAGCGTGCAGGGCAAACTGCGAGAGATCCTGCGCAATCATGGTGACCATGCCTGTGTCATGCGGGCGGGGTGAGACTTCAGAAAAATAAACTTCATCGCCCTTAATAAAAAGCTCCACCCCAAAGATACCGCGCCCGCCGAGTGCATCAGTAATTTTTTTGGCACAATCACGGGCATTTTCTAGGGCCGTATCACTCATGGACTGGGGCTGCCATGATTCACGGTAATCTCCATCAATCTGGATATGGCCAATGGGATCACAGAAACTGATGCCATCCACATGCCGCACCGTGAGTTGGGTAATTTCATAATCAAAATCCACAAACCCCTCGACAATAACCTTGCCCGCACCGGCCCGGCCGCCAGCCTGCGCATATTCCCACGAGGCATCTATATCGGCCTCACTCTTCACCGTGCTCTGGCCCTTGCCTGAGCTGGACATGATGGGCTTCACCACACACGGCATGCCAATCTTTTCAATCGCCGCAAGGTATTCCTCCCTGGTTGCCGCAAACTCATAAGGAGAAGTACGCAAACCCAGTTCCTCAGCTGCCAGTCTGCGGATGCCCTCACGGTTCATGGTGAGCTGCGTGGCGCGCGCAGTGGGAATAATCTCCACCTTGCCCTCAACCTCGATCGCCGCAAGCACGTCAGTAGCAATAGCTTCCACCTCGGGCACCACCATATCAGGCTGTTCCTTCTCGATAACACCGCGTAGGGCGTTCCCATCTAGCATGGAGATGACATGGGCCCGATCAGCCACCTGCATGGCCGGAGCATTGGCGTAGGCATCCACGGCAATTACTTCCACGCCGTAACGTTGCAGCTCAATAACGACTTCCTTGCCCAGTTCTCCTGAGCCGCACAAAAGCACGCGACGCGCGCCTTCCTTAAAGGGGGTTCCGATGGGGGTGCTCATTGAATCGAGCCGCATTAAGCGCGAAGCGCGGGGTTCAATCTATTCTGAGTTTTTCACAAACTTAAAATAGTCAATATCACCAACGCTGCCAGAGGGTCCCTGCTCGTCCATCACTACACGAACAACATGCCGCCCCTTGGTGAGTTTCACGTTCTTGTGATAAAGCAGCTTGAGGATTTGCCAGCCTCCGGTGTCGGGAATGCGGATCGGACCGGTAATATCCCTACCTTTGATCTCCAAGTGAAAAATGCCGCCCTGCTTATTGGACGCCACAGGCATCTCGATGGTGTAGGTGCCCGTTTCCGTCACTTCCACGGTATAATTGAGCCATTCCCCCTTGCGTGTCCAGCCGATGCCGTGGCCGTTGGAGGCATCGGAACGCTTTTCAATATCCACTTGAGTAGCTTTACGGTAGTCAGCCCCAAGATTTTTTTTCTCCACATCATGGTAGGCCTTGCCCGGGGCACCTTCATCATAGTGCTCAGCCTCAATTTTGCCAGGGATCTGGTGGGCCTTCCCCTTGTAGGGTTTGGAATCGGCCAGAACAAATCCAACGACCAGAAACGATAGGGCTACTAGTTTGAATCTCATATTTAATTTATGGTTTGGATTTACGGATTAGCTCCAAGGCAAACTGCATCACGGTGTCATTACCGGAAATAAAATCCTTCTGGGTTTGCACAACCTGATGCTTCGGGATAATCCCGCTGCCTTTCGGGAAACTGTTTTCGGGAATCTCATTACGATAAAGAATCATGGGCACCTCAATCTGACACAGGGTATTGGGCAGGGTGTAGAGAACCATGTTGCCGGCGGTGTAATACTTATGGCCTCCGCCGGTTTCCTGCCCAATGAAGGTCACGTTGTCATTATTCAGCGCCATCGAACAAACCACTGCACCCCCCGAATGGGTCCATCCGCTGGTTAAGATATAAATATGCCCCTTAAACCCATATCTTTTGGGCTGACTCAGCTTATTCTTTTCATCAATCAAATGAAAAAGACCATCGGGTGCTTTTTTGAATTCCTTGGCCAGAGATTTTTCTATCGCCTTTTCCACTCCCTTGAAGAATTCCTTTTTGTCCTGATATTTCTCAAGCGGAATATCAATCAACTTGGCAATAGCCGACTCATTTTCGCGAAAAGGTTCCTGTGCCAAATACGAAAAAAGAGTTGCATCATGGCCAATGTACCCGCCCTCATTAAAACGTACATCGACAATCAAATGCTTCGCTTCTACCTGCTCCCTAATTACTTCAAAGGTTTCCTTTAGGAATTCACGATACCTTTGACGCCCCTTCTTCCGAAGGCCAAAATCAAAGGAGTTAATAGTCAATAACCCAACATTCTGCTCGATCCATTTGAACTCGAAATTCTTGAATTTACCCTTTGCAGAATGGCGGTTAACCAAACGCTGCTGGAGTTTCGAACCGGAGAGAGCCGGCAACCTGACAGTCACAGGTTCCTTTTTACCAAAGGGGATGTACTGGATTTGATACTCCTTTGAAGTCCCGAACAGCAAACGGTAATGCAGCGCAAATTCGTCGGCCAACATCCGGTATTTCATGGTCTGATTATATCCATCAGACCGAAGATAAGGCAGAAGCTTGGCAAGAACCTCTGCGGCGGGCTGCTTGTTAATGGAAATCAGCTCTGACCCCAAGGGAATATCCTCATTCTCCAAATCCACATATGCCTTGCGGTTCAAAAAGAAAACCGGCAGGGGAAAAAGCCCTTCCTCTCGGCTGAGTTGATTTAACAACTTTGGTGGAAAATCAAAATAGGTATGACCGCACTTTACCATCTCAACCACGGGCGCCACACGCAGGTAAAATTCTTTTCGAGTTAAAGGTTTAACAAATGATTTTGTTGTCGCATCAAAAAGTTTATCAAACTTCTCCTTGGAAGTGTAAAGATAGAGGCTGGGATGCGCTTTCTCAAGGGCTTCACGTAGGACAGCAAAGTCCTCGATTAATTTAGCCGCTGCAATCTTTTCATCCAGCCGAGGAACCGACTTCTTACGCTTTGCCCCCTCACTGGAAAAAGGCAGGGCTACTATAAAGATCAACGTGCAGACACTGGCCAGTAAACGTATTTTCATCCGGCTCCAAGGTAGGTCGCCCTAAGGTCGGCTACGGCCTGCATCAATAATGCCCTGCAGTTCCTTTTTCATGCGGCTAAAAACCTCAGGATGCTGATCGGCAACATTTTTCTTTTCCCGAATATCTTTACTCAGATCAAACAGGGCAAACTGTGGGGCCGCCTGATTGGCAAGTTTATTGGTCACAACAACATTACGCTTGCGCTTGGAGTCGTGACGCTGGAGTTTCCACCTACCGGCACGGTAACCGTAATTACCCCATTTTCCGTTATCCTGCTGCACCAAATGATCACGGCCCTTCGCACCTTTTTTGCCAAGGAGGGCATCAAGGAGATTAAAGCTGTCAGGCACTGATGCCTTGGGCAATTTCACACCAGCTAGTGCAGCAAAACTGGCAGCCAAATCGATGGTGCAAACCATTTCATCAGACACCGCCGGTTTAATTTTACCGGGCCAATAGGTTATGAAAGGCGTACGAGTGCCGCCCTCGAGCACACTATATTTACCTCCACTGAAGGGGCCGTTGGGTGAGTGGTCGCCCATCTTTTCCAACGCCTCATCCTTATAACCATCATCCCCCACAGGACCATTATCCGAGCAGAAAACAATCATGGTATTTTTGGAGAGCTTTAAGCGATCCAACGTCTTGACGAGTTCCCCCACGCACCAGTCCAGTTGCACAATTACATCACCCCGATAACTCAGAGCAGATGTACCGCGAAAACGTTCATGCGGAATACGTGGCACATGCAGATCGTGCGAGGAGAAGAAGAGGAAAAAGGGGTTATCCTTATTAGCCTCAATCCACTTGTTGGATTGCTTGACCCATTCATCGGCCAAATCTTCATCACGGAAACGTGCCTTATGACCGCCAGTATAAAAACCAATGCGACTAATTCCATTATGAATGGTGGAATTATGTCCATGACTCCAGTCCATCTTTAAAGTGTGCCGGTGCGTTTTGCCAGTGGGATGGTCCGGACTTGGCTTCTTTGTTCCGACCCACAACGGATCCTTGGGGTCCAAATTTTTAACGCGGTGATTTTCCACATACACCTGCGGAACACGGTCATTGGTAGTAGGCAAAAGGAAATTATAATCGAACCCAATCTCGCGCGGGCCGGGTTTCAGTTCTCCATTCCAATCAGGGCCACCGGGACCGCCTAAACCCAAATGCCATTTACCAATAACCGCCGTTTTATAACCCGCCTTCTTGAGCAGACTTGGTAAAGTTTCCGGCCCCGGTTTAATAACCGCCGGACCATTGGGAGGAGCGATGCCGGTTCCCGCCTGACGAAAAGCGTATTTACCTGTAAGAAAAGAAAAGCGTGTAGGGGTGCAGGTTGAGGCAGAGCAATAACCACTGGTAAAGCGAATGCCGCCCGCAGCCAACTTATCGATGTGCGGTGTCTTTAGGTTCTTAGGCTTGGCCCCGTAGCAACCCACATCACCGTAACCAAGGTCATCAGCCATGATGACAATAATATTGGGTTTTTCTGCCGCGTTTGCAGGCACGGTAAAAAACAAACCGCCCATCAAAATAACAGCGAAACGGGTGAGAAATAAAAATACAGTTTGATGTTTCATGGAACAGGCAAAGGATGCCGAAGGTTTACGGTCGATTCAAGATATGAGTTCAGCAAAACCACCAAACTTTTCCGATCCACAACCCAAAGTAATAACAAAACGCCAATAAAAAACGATACTATCTACTGCTTCGGTGGCTTGGCCTCGCGGATAATGGCACCGTGTTCGTCATTCAATATCAGGATTGCAAAGGATTGCACGGTGTCCAATTCGCCCGTATTCAGGCTTACGTAATCAAAGCGGCCACGCAGGTCGGTATAACCGTCCTTATAGAAGCGTACCTGACCATTGGCGAGTTTCCCGTAAACCTTCACGTAAGTCTTGGGTAATGACTTGCCCTTAGCCTGATCGGTAACACGCACCTGACCATAGTTCTCAACCATCTGCACCGCGAGCGTATTGGCATAGTAGGCCTGACTTTTACGAATGCCTTTAGCCACTATCTCCACCATTACATTACTGCTATGGAATTTTTCAGGAATGACAAAGGTGTGTGCGGTTTTCTTATCCGGCAGCTCCACAGTCTCAACAGTGTTGGGCACGATGTAAGTGAAGTGATCGGTATCCTCCTTCATGAAGGGTTTACGACTAAAGAGCAGCTCCACATCCATGGGGTAGTAGTTAACCGTGATATCCTTCAAGTTCTGGTAGCTAAGCTGTACTTGCCGATCCTCCACCTTGAATTCGAAACTGGCCTGCGTTGAAGCCAGCTGATCCTGCTTCTGGCCCCGGTCCTCCTTGTCTACCAAAACGCCCTCCTTACCCTCTATTTCATCAAGCTGGCTACTGGCTGTGGCGAATAGGTTGCGCCATTTGTCCACCGGATGATCAGCATGGGCGGTGGCTAATTGGCGCGCCTTCTTCAGGTCACCCTGGTAAAAGGCGAGATAGAGCCCAAGATAATCATGTTGCAATTTCTCGGTAAGCTTGTCAGCGGACACGCGCCTGTGGAAAGCGATGGCATCCTCCACGCGATCCTGCAAGAGCAGGTAATAGGTAAGGCCCAAGAGATCGTTATTGGGAATCTCCTTATGGTATTTGAGCGTGGCTAACAGACTGTTGTACTGGGCCCAAAAAGCATCATTAAGAATCTTACGCGTCTTACCCAGCTGATGGGCACGTGCATTAACCAAGGGCTTATATTCAAGATGCTGATACCACTTGCGCCCAACCGGATCGACCGAAAGGATTGGGCTCTCAAAGTAAAAACCCACCCGGCCGGCCATTGGCGAACGCTCAAGATAATCACTCATGCGCTCCTCATCCTGATGGTAGAGGGCATAACTCCATAAGGTGTGGTGATAGGTGAAACGTTCATCCAAAAGCTTCATCACCCGATTATAAAAATCACGCCCACCGCCGCCCTCGACCTCATGGCGCAGACGAAACGCAATAAGGTTAAGATCGGTCCGGTTGAGGTTATGGTCGCGCAAATACTTGAGTACATCCTTCTCCGTACCGTTCTGCGAAATCCATCCCCATGAGCTCTTGTCTTTCTTACTCAATTCATTAACAACCTGAAAACTGAAGTCATCGGCTGCAGCCACGTGGCCATTGGGATTAGCCACCTGCACCGGATAAATGGCAAACTTGCCTGCTTCAGGGAAATAGAAGTAATAATCAAAGGTAGTGGTGGAGTAAGGCCCCAGCTTTGTGGAGCGCCCCTTGGAGTAGTTTCCATTTTGCAAGGGGATGGCACCTTCGGGCACCTGCACCAAAAGTTCAAACTTCTGTGGAGAAGAAGTTGGATTGGTGATCACTACCTGACACCCGTAGGCAATTTGCTTAAGAAATTCATCCTCCACAAAATTATCCAACCGTTCATTCCCCGCATGGCGATATCGCGAATCGGCGCGGAAAAAGTTTTGGCTCAGTAAAATCTTCGGTCCCTTCTTCACCGGTGCACTCGGCAAAATTTCCTGATGACAAACCACCATGTGCTCACCAGCAGTTAGCTGAAAGGAACGATCCATTGTCTCAGCCACGTGCTTGGGTTCCTCAAAAGGTAGATCAATCACTGCCAAAGCGAACATCATCTCTGCAAAATTGCTGGTGGCATATATGAAATTACCGCTAAAGAATGGCTGGTTTGCAGGGCTGGCTGCGTAGTCATTCCAAAAGGCGTTCACCCGCATGAGGTCGGCATTCTGCTGGGCAATAGTAAGCTTGTAATAATTATTCTCAGCCCACTCCTTGGCGGCAGGCAGCTTGCGGAATAATTGACGAACCTCTTGGCGCTTCTTTGAAGTATCCGCAAAGAAATTATTTCTGCCCTTAAATTGCTGCTCATATTGGGCTTCTCCTTCCTTTAAGCCTAAAGAATGGTCGAATGCGCGCTTAGCTTCTAAATCACCTCTTAAATCATTCAGTTCCTCCTTTGCATTTTTAGCGGCCTGTCTGCTACTGGCCTTATTTCCTGAAAATCTGGATACAGTCGAGGAGGTTGGACGAGGAGGTGCAGGCGGTGCGCCGGGCGCATTGGCATTAAACCCTCCACCCCCGATGCCACCAGTCATGGCTGCTCCGTCATCTTTTTGTGCTTGTTGAGATGAGCTGTTAATATTGGTTAACCTGCTGAGCTCGGCCTGAAACTGATTCAGTGCATTTGCTTTACCCAGCTTGATGCCCAGCTTGTCGTTATCGGCTTCGAGTTGTGAATTCATAATAGCCGCATCAAACAAACGGCTGTAACGCTCTGGGTTTGGAATAATTAGGTCATTCTTATCCTTAATATAGCGGCGCATCTTTTCCAACTCTGCGGGACCACGGCGGGCTAAAAGGATTTTCTCCACGTCATTAAGCTGGGAGAAAGCAAAGGGTTCCAGATACTTTTCAAGGTTTGCGCCCAGCAACCACTCGTCCATGAAAGTTTTATCCTTCTTATTGGCAAGGTAGGGTTTAACGACCTCGTTAAAGAATCCCAGATCCTTCTGGTGAAGGAAAAAGTTCAGCTCGTGGCAGGCGTACTTGGAATATTTTTCACGACGGTCCTTTGCCTTGAGTTTTGGCCATTCAAGAATCCAGCTGAATTCAGTCAACGTTTTGTTGTTACTCAGGGTAGCCATGAGCAGATACGCCTTCTGCAGAGAGTCATAGAGCTTCACATCACTGGTGGTGATATCCTGCACCTTCAATTGATCGCCCTTCTTTAGGACCGTGAAAAGTTTCTGCTCTGAATGTGCCTTGGCCACATCCAAACTTTGCACCATGCGCACCTCGCGCTTGACCAACACGGTGGATTTAATGGGCACAGGCAGGGTAACTGTATTTAAGGGGTCCACCGCCACCAGTAACATCTCCTGCTGACCCTTAAATTTGGTTAGATCAATGGATACCACGCCATCCTTGTCGGGCTTCAAATTGGCCAGCAATTCGGAGTTGTTTTTCAAAAAATCAAGACTAGAGAAATCGTTAAGCCCACCACTTGCAGAGGGCTCCGCAGGCTTTCGATACCAGGCCCCCTCCTTGGCCTCCTCTAATCTCTCGGCCAGATCCTCAAATTCACCACCCTTGGCTGCATCCTGCCTTCCAGTGCTGGTTTCACGAATAGCCCACGGGTTTAGGAGAAGGCCCGGTCTGGCAAGCATATTGCCGGGAAACTTGGTGGCATATTTACGATCAAGGATGTAGCGATATTCCTCACCGATATCACGCTCCTGAACATACAGCGAACGTGGTCGCGCCAATCTTTTTGCTTCAGGTGAAGGCACCCCACCAATATCCAGTGATGCGTAAGCTGGGTAACGCTGGACAAAACGCGTAGCAAACACATGGACGCGGGTGAAGGGAGTGATATTCTCCAGTTGTACCACGGCGTTTTGCTGACCCACCATCACGTCACTAATCTGCAAGGGATGCAACACACGTTGTTCCAAAATGCGACTGGCACTCATTACGTGATGATCGCGCCTGTTGCCTTCGGTTATTCGTAAGGAAATGGTTTCACCTGTTTCCTTCAGGTAAAGCGTGTAGTCGCCCACGGCCAAATCACTAATCTCCAGAAATCCGTTACGGAAAGTGCCGGCCTTGATGTGATTGCCTACCACCGTTCCCTGACGTAATTCAAAAAGGCTATAACTGCCAGCTTTGGCAGCGTTATTGAGCGGGCCAGCCAAGGCCACCTGAATAGTCTCACCGGTGGCCGCATGAATGATTGAGGGCTGAGCAATCTGCCCGTAACGATCACGTGAAATTTCCCAATGATAGGTTGAGCCATCACTACCGGTTGCCCTGATCCACTGGATATCAGCCAAAACCCCAAGATCTACGCGCCCGGATGGATCGCTCTTGAGGCTTAGGCTATGGGAGCCCTTAAAATCGCGGTGCTTAAGTTGCACACTCACGGCACGATCAGGTTTGACCTCACCATTCTTACCCAGAATATCGAGCACATAACCGCCATTAATGCGTGCTAGATGCACATTCTCCAGTTTGAGCGTTTTATCAATCTGGTTGAGCTCAAAGGTCCCCTGATCCGTTAAGTCCTGTTTATTGCCTGCGGCCAAATTTTCGACTCGAGCCTTCAAGGTGAACTGCAGCTTCGCCAGCTTGTCTGGCACGGTAAATTCATGAATGAAAGCCTCCCCGTCCTTGATCTCACCCACCGGCAATTCCAACATCGTAGGCACGCCATCGCGACCGGTTGAAAGAATGACCAACCGCGGATCCTCCATGACCTTTAGGGAGATGGGGTTTCCATTAAGACGAAGGACGGGACGCACTACCAACTTCGCCTGTGCGCCGATAACCAGTGCCTCACGGTCCACGTAGATTCCTGCGTCCAGAGAATAGGTTTCTTTCTGGTGAATAAAACTGGCTAGTGCACTAAAGTTGCCATTGCGTAAAACGATTGTCTGGCGACCCGGCCTATTACTAAAAGGCACCACGATGAGACCATCCTCGTCTGCCTTATACTCGTTACCTGAAAGCCACAGGGTTGCCTGAGGGCAGGCCTTGTTATCCTCATCTAAAACCCTAAACTCATGACCTGCGGAGCCTGTGTCTTCCAGCACACGCAGGTTCCCCTTGCTGATGAGAGCCCGACTGCTACGGCCATTCCCAATAAATTCCACCACATAAACACCGCGCTTCTTGAGTTCTGGAAAATTGAAGTTTCGCTCGATACGCCGCAAGGGACGCTCATCATAATTATAAGCCTGCTCACGCGTAGCTGCCAAACCATCCAAATTAATGGCGGTATTGACCGGATATAGATTGCGCGAATAAAAATTAAACGTATTGATTTCAAAAACACGAACAATCAACTTTCTCACGTTCTTAACGTTGACCTTCAAGGAAACCCCCTCGCTCGACTTGTAAAACACCTTATTTACCGGCGAAAAATCCAAATCGATTCGTTCCTGCAACGCCTTAACTTGTGATGTGGAAAGCATGGAGTACCAGCGCTCGGCATCCCCAATGCCACTAACCAGCTTAGCCTCAGCAAAAGCCTGTTTCAAATAGGTATCCCTTACCAAGGGCAGGTATTGATCAAAATTGGCATCCTGCCTGAAGAAATGCAGAAAGAAATCGCGCACCAAACGTTCATCGGGACCAATGGGCGACAAGCCTGTAATTCGACTATAATCGGCATTAAGGTTTACATCGGAAATCCCCGGGCTCTTGAGCTGCGCCTCGCGATACTTCGGGTTGATATACGCCACCGGCCGCGGCAGTTTCAGGTATTCCATGAATAATTCACGGTTATACTCACCCTGACTACACTGAAAACGCAGCAGGTTATAGATTGCATTGGCTTTGAGGGAATTATGAGCCGCAGCCAGACGCGTGGTAAACTGATGAATACGGTTGAGGTGCTTACCGCGCTCAATGAGGTTAAAGCGCGTATCCGTATCTTCTGAAGGGGCGAGCTTGGTCAGGTAGGTGTTTATGAAATTGGAGTTGTTGATGAGGTTCGGCTCCAGCTGTAAAAGCTCGTCCATTTGCACCTTGGTCAACTGCCGGTGGATATTATGTGAGCCAAACCCACGGCTGTGCTTATTACGCAAATCCTTAACGATTAACTGAGGTAGATTCGCTATATCTGGCCGTTGTAACCGTGAGAGTAGATGGCGCAGTCGTGTGGCATTCAGTTTATCGTGATCCAATTTCTCCAGACCGCGTCCCTCCACGCCTGACAAATCTCCGGACCGAAAAGCGCGAGCCAAATACGCATCAAAACTGATCTGCTTTGGATCCAGAGCAGTCGGATGCTTCGGCTTTTGGCCTTCAATAACCCGACTATGGCTAAAGGAAAGACCCAGTTCACGCCGGAGGTGCGCCAGTGTTGCTTCCGGATTGGCTCCATAATCCAAAAGCGCCTGCCGATCCTGAATCTCCCTTACTTGCGCTGTGCGCCCATGGCGTTTGATCCATAATTCAAGGTGTTTTTTGACCGTCCCCTTATCTCCGCGTAACTGCGCGTCCAAACAGTGGTAATAATAATAGTCAGGTGTGCCCGGGATGAGCAGCTTAAGAGCCTCCTTGCGATCCGCGGATAACGCAAATTTTTCGACGAATCCTATATCTATGCCCTGAGCCACCCAGCCCAGCAGAATTACCAGCGATAAAGAGAGAGTCCGTGTCGATGTTTTCATGATACTCAATTTACTCAAAATAAAATGCCTCACGGGAGCCTCAGTAGGACCCGTCCATTATTAGACGGTAAATTGACCAAATTGCCCCGCTTCAAAATCTATGGTACTCGCCCATCACACTTACACCACTGCAAAATAATTCAAAATCTGTTAACCTTTTCACATGCCTGAGAAACTCACTGAATGGATCAGAGAAGCTAACCGTATCCTTATCTTTACAGGTGCGGGTATTTCCACACCCAGCGGTATCCCGGCATTTCGTGGTGCGGGCGGTATCTGGACCACACGCCAACCTGTTCTTTATCAGGACTTCATGGCTAAGGAATCTGCCCGGACCGAATACTGGCAATATAAACTCGAACTTTGGGAAGAACACGGAGATGCCCAACCTAATATTATTCACGACTCCATTGTGGATCTTGAAAAATCCGGCAAGGTGGAGATGGTTGTCACCCAAAATGTGGATGGGCTACATCTTGCTGCAGGAACCAGTAGGGATTTACTTGTTGAAGTCCATGGCAATGGCACATTAGTTGAGTGCCAAAGTTGTGGTTTTGAAGAATCGGCACAGCCTAGTTTTGAAAAATTTAAAAATGAAGGGACATGCCCAATCTGCAAATGTGGCGGTTACCTAAAACCTGCCACCATCAGCTTTGGGCAAAACCTAAAAGAAGAGGATTTAAAGCGCGCACAAAAAGCTGCCAAGTGGTGTGATTTAGTAATTGCACTGGGCTCTACCTTATCGGTTAGCCCAGCTAACACCATTCCTCTTATAGCTGCTCAGGCTGACACTCCATACATCATCATCAATCGAGATGAAACCGATCATGACGGTTTAACACAAGTCACCTTACGTCTGACAGGAAATGTGGAGGACCTCTTTCCTCCAGCAGTAAAAGAAGCTTTATAATTTTAAGGATTAACTCCGTCCTTCACCATTGGCTTTGAATTCTTCAACGTCATCGCCGGACGTTGCTCCTTGCCTTGGCGAAGCTCGTTGCCGAGTGTCGCCTCGGCATGGGCGACTAGTTCGCGCAGCTTGGCCATTACCTTGGGATTACCCTCAGCAACATCTATTTTTTCTGCCAAATCCGTTTTCAGATTCACCAACTTCCCCGGCCGCCCGCGACCCTTATTGTTGGGAGTAGTCCAAGCAGGGAAGGTATTCTTAAGAGGCAGATGCCACTTCCAATCACCCCAACGAACCGCCTGCAACTGCCGACGGCGATAAAAGTAAAAAGCTTCATAAGGGGAAGTCGCCCCCTTAGCTCCGGCTAGTAACGGCATAATGTCGTGCCCGTCGATTTTCTTACCGGACAGCTTACCACCACTTAAACCCGCAAAGGTCGGTAAAAAGTCCATAGTACTGGAAAGTTCATTGCAGATACCACCAGCCGGTATGCGACCAGGCCAACGGGCAATCATTGGCACACGCATACCTCCTTCCATCGTTCCACCCTTGGCGCCGAATAACGGCGCATTCGATCCTCCATTACGGCCGTTGGAACCATTATCTGAAGTGAAAATGACCAGCGTATTTTTATCCAAATTAAATTTCTTTAGCGCATCCATAATCTGACCGGTTGACCAATCGATCTCCTCCACAGAATCGCCATAGCGCCCGTTAGCACTTTTGCCGTGAAAATTCCTGGAGGCAAACAACGGTAGGTGTGGGAAGGTATGAGGTACATACAGGAAGAAAGGTTTGGATTTGTTACGCTCGATGAATCTTACCGCCTCGCGGGTATAACGCTGCGTAAGCGTAGCCTGATTGACTGGCGCCTCGATCACCTTAGTTTGTTTCACCAGCGGCAGCGGCGGATCACCCCGACGGCGGCTGGCCATGTCGTTGGAATACGGGATACCATAGTACTCATCAAATCCATGCGCAGTGGGCAGGTGCGGCGGCTGATCTCCAAGATGCCACTTACCGATACAGGCAGTTGCGTAACCTTTTGCTTTTAACATTTCAGGCAACGTTTGCTCATCAGCATGTAGTCCACGCCGACTCCGAGGAATCAAAACCCAATGCCCCGTAAAATCTTCATGCATACCCACACGCCTCGGATAAGAACCCGTCATCAGACTTGCGCGGGAAGGAGTGCACACCGGACTGGAAGAATAAAAACTTGTAAAGAGCATACCCTCCTTTCCCAATTGATCAATCCGAGGCGTGCGATTCTTTTTAGATCCGTAACATCCGAGATCACCGTATCCGAGATCATCACAAAAAATGAGAATGTAATTGGGCGCGGCACAAACCGAAGCAACTGCAATAAAGAATGCAATCAAAAACTTCATAAATAATAACCAAGATTATCTCTAAGCTAGAAAACCTTTCAAGTCACCTGTACTGTCGCCAAGCTGTTTCACTGGGCAACCCATGATTTGAGCCATGGAAACCCAAAGGTTGGCAATGGGAGTCTCCTCGGGATGCTGATCATACCGATTGGTTTTTAACAAGCCACCCGCACTACCCGCAATAACGGTGGGCAAGTTCGTGCATTCATGAAGCATGCCGCTACTCAAGCCTGAGCCATAGGTAAACATCATATTATCAAGCAGCGTGGTTTCCCCTTCCTGAATTGCATCCATCTTTTGACAAATACGTACGAACTGACGCATATGAAAATGATCAAGCTTCTCCAAATCAGCCAAAACCTTGGCGTTATTCTGGTTATGAGTCCATCCATGATGATCAATCGGTTTTACAAACACATCTTCAAACATCAATGGGGTAGACCAACGTTCCGGAGCAACCATCATTGTACTGACCCGAGTCAGATCAGTCTGCAATGCGAGCACCATTAAATCTCCCATGATTTGTATATATTCATCACGACGCATGGTGGTCCACAGCTTTTCAGGCTGCTCAAAATTAAGATCGCGTATATCCACCTGACTTTTGGTGATCCGTTCAATTTGCTGCTCTACAGTCCGAACCGATTCCATATATTCATCAAGCTTGTGACGATCCAACCGCCCAAGTTTGCCATGCAAATCCTTGGCATCAGCCAAGACCAAATCCAGCACACTGGCATTAGCCTGATGCTCCTTAACATTAAACAAACGCTGAAAGACCTTGCGAGGGTCCTTGATGGATCGGGCTACATGTCCATGGCCATACCAGGAAATATTGTCGAAATAAACTGACTCACGATTATCTGTAAAACTATTACAGGAAAGTTCCAATGAGCGAAATGGGGTAGATTTCCCCGCCGTATCAGCAATGACCTGATCTATGGTACGTTTGAGCGGGTAACCCGCAGGTGACAATTCATCCGGGGCTGCAGTACTTAGATAACACGCCCCTGCCTGTGCATGACCATCAGTCCCTGGCACCTTTACCCGTCCCAGATTGCTAAAGAGCGAAACCTTATCCCGCACGGGTTGCAGTGGCTGCAATGTAGGGCTCAAAACAAAATCATGTCCGGCCTCTAAAGGATGCCATGCTTTTTGTGCAACCCCATTTGGCGTATAAAAAAACGCCACGCGCTTGGGCGCCCTAGCTCCTTCCGCACCGCGCGCTTGCATAGCATCCAGAAAAGGCAGTGCCAATACTGCCCCACAACCCCGCAGGAAAGTCCGACGCGCGATTTGATTGTGCTTAAGGACGTTCATTTACGCTCGTTCTGGTTAGCTTTATGGCTGAAAGGCACACTCTTGGCAATCTCAACCACCACTGTAGAAAACCGACCATGATCGGCCACAACCCGACGCGTAATTTCATCAATAGCCGGCTTATCGGTTACCTTCAGCTCTCTTCCAAGTGCATAACTAAGCAGATGCTCACTAAAAGCCCGCATAAATTTTTCCGGGCGATCCAAAATGGCATCCTTAAAAGCAGCAACATTCTTAAACTCCGCCTCACCAAAGAGTTTGCCGCTGGTGTCAATAGAAAGACCACTGCGGTACTTATCACGCCAACGACCAATCGGATCATAGCTCTCTAAAACAAAACCAAGCGGATCTATTTTGGCATGACAGCTGGCACATGTTTGATCTGAAGCATGCTGCTTTAGCCGTTGGCGAATAGTTAAGCCCTTGGCTTCAATCTCAGCATCATCAGCCTCAATCTCGGGCACCACATCAGGTGGCGGTGGGGGTGGATCATTAAATATCACAGTTGCCACCCATGCCCCACGCTTGATCGGACTGGTCCGCAAGGGAGTCGCAGTCATGGTTAATACTGCAGCGGTAGTAATCACCCCACCTTCACGACGGTCAGCCAGCTCTCTTTTACTGAAGTTCTGGGTGAAAGTGTTGAATCGACCTCGGTTTCCCTTTTTCCCAAAAGGCGTCTTAGCTTTAGTGTACCATGCTTGTAATTCATCAGACCGAAAAGAGTAATTACTATCAACAAAAAGCATAATAGACCGATCTTCAATTTGCACACTTTCAAATAGCAATAAAGGCTCCACCATCGTTTGCAATCCGAACTTCCATTGCTCACAACCAATCCTAGAGTAGTAAATCTGAAAACGATCGAAGTCCGGGACCGCGGTAATGAGTTGATCCAACCGCAGCCATTGTCGGGCAAAGTTCTCAGCCAGCGCTCTACTTCGAGGATCATTTAACATCCGACGCACTTGCTCTTCCAATACGGATCCTTTCTTTAATTCACCATTTTTTGCCGCAATTAATAATGGTTCATCCGGAATACTGCTCCACAAAAAAAGTGCCAAGCGTTGTGCAAGTTCATAATCACTAACGGCTGTTTTATCGCCTGCTCCCATTTTCCCTTCCACCACATAGATAAATTTTGGGGATGCTAGAATTACGGCAACAACCGACTTCATCGCCTGCTTATAAGATCCAGTTCGTTTCTTTTCTGCATTATGAAACATAACGTAACGTTTCAAAGTCACTTCATCTACAGGTTTTCTAAAAGCGCGCTCAAGAAAGGCGCGTAAGCGCAAATCGACAGGCTTGCCATCATCAGTAAACAAGGCTTCACGCAGGCCGGTATACCCATCAAACTCAGGAGCATTCACCACCGACCGTCCTAATTTCAACAGGCTTTCAAGAAGGATTGGAGGGACGCTCAATTGCTCCCCCTGATTATTGAAACCATGCTCGGCCTGCAAATCGACAGCAAAAGGATCAACCCCTTTAAGAATCTGCTTCTCTACAATATTCTTTCCCAATGTGCGATTACCTGCATTTACCACATCAGGCATACGACCCGTGGCAGGATCAAAATAGTTTGTGGAACGAATTACCTTCTCAGGCAGAGGATAAATATCCCCTTTAAGCTCCAGTAAATCTCGAACAGCATTATTATATTCATACCGGTTTAAACGCCGCATCACCACCGGCTCCAGAGTGGTGTTGTTTGAAACATACTCATCAACCACGTCTTCAAAAAACGTAGTCAACTTCATGCGTTCTAGGCGACCCGGCTGAAGTTCATCCTCCGGCGGCATTTCTGCTTTAGCTAACACCTCTGCTGCATGCCGTGCCAATTCCACATCCTTCAAAATATCTTTACGCCGAACCAAAGTCTCCAAGTTTACTTTTCCCTTCATCTTCTTCGTGCCATGACACCGAAAACAGTATTGCTTCATCAGCCCCTGTGCCTCTGCAAAACCCACAACTGCCACCTTAGGCTTCCTTTGCTGTTTCGGCTTCACAGGTTTTGATGAGTGATCGGTAAGCTTCAAATAATCCAACCCATATAAATACCCCTTCCCACGATACTTTTTAGCCTTTGAATTGCCGCCTGTTAGCTTAATTAACATTCGCTGCTTGCCAGCTTTGAGTTTAAATTCTCCAAGCTGCCGTAGCTTCGCCAGCTCCACTCGGGTCGAATATAAATCAAGCGCCGGCTCAATAACCTCACCATTGAGCTGAATCTCAAAAATTCCGTAGTCGGGCGCCAATGTCCACTGCATGGCTAGCGAATAATTACCGGCTTTTTTCACCTCAAACTCTAGGACATTGACATCGCCCACTACACCATCCCAAAGCAAATGCGCATCTCCATGCCACCCGGCCCCAAACCTCCGCATTCCTTGAATACGTGCCTTGCCTTCAATTCGAAAATGAAGTTCACCCTCATAGATACCACGAGCTACAACGGCGGGTTGCTTACGAATAGAATGATAATCAAACCGGTCCGCGGCCAGAAGCGAAACCAACATAATCAAGCACACCATGGACTGCAAGGTGCGCATAAAATTAGCTGACTTGATCAATGGCGGCTTGGAGTTTCTTACGGTTGGCGGTGAGATTAGCATAACCGACAACCTCGATACCGCAGTATCCACGAAAGCCAGAAGCGTGCACGAGTTTGAGCATGCGATTATAATCAAGCGCGTGCTGCTTACCCTTATCATCCCAAATACGATCTTTCACCGATACACCCTTGGCAAAAGGTAGCAGCTTTTGCATTCCACGATAGGAGTCATAGCTTTCACCGGGCTTGATGCGGAAATTGCCAAAATCAGGCAGAGTGCCACAGTGTTTATGGCCCACTTTTTCGATCACCTGCACCAGCCAATCGGCGTTACTTGAAAGACCGCCGTGATTTTCGACGATCACATTGAGCCCCATCTTCGCGCCAATAGTTGTAAGCTGGCTGAGACCGTCAGCAGCAAGCTTTACCTGCTCATCCCAAGTACCTCGACTGCCGGCATTCACACGAATGGAATGACACCCGAGAAACTTTGCCGCATCGAGCCACTTGCGATGATTGTCGACAGTCTGCTTGCGTTTAGCGGTGTCAGGATCACCAATATTTCCCTCACGATCGCACATGATTAGCAGACTCTTCACACCATGATCGACCGCACGCTTTTTCATTTCCCCGAGATATTTTTTGTCCTTCGCCTTATCCATGAAGAACTGATTGACGTACTCAACTGCATGAATGCCATGTTTCGATGCCTCCTTAGCAAAATCAAGATTATCAATCTTACCCGAGCGCAATTCCGGATTGATCGCCCATTGCGCAAGGGAAATCTTGAGCGGCGCTTCAGCCTTGGCAAAGGCTGTGTCGCTCATCAGGACACCGACGGCCAAACCGGTTTGGGTCAAAAACTGTCGGCGAGAAAACTCAGAGGAAAACTGCATGTCAAAAGCCTACGACACTAACCGCCTAATTCAATCGTAAAGGAGGATAAAAAGCTTATGAAGACACTAATGCAATGCGCTTAGTTTCTGCTTTCAACCGTCTGGCCATGATATACTTGAAAGCCGGCGGTAATAACGCCAATAAAATCATCCCTGGGTAACCCGTGGGAAGTTCCGGAGCAGAATTAAAATGCCGAAGTAATGGGTAAGGCCGAGTCGGATTTGCATGGTGATCACTGTGCCGGGTAAGATCAAAAAGCAACACTCGACTCAAGGGATGATTACTATTCCAGGAATGCGCTGGATGCACGTGCTCATAAGATCCGTTATCAGTCTGATCACGCTCCAAACCATAATGCTCCAGATAGTTGACCGTTTCCAAGAGCAGAATTCCGAATATCGAAGCTAATATCCATGCTATCAGAATTTCCAAACTAAAAACAAAACCCACCAGGGCTAAAGCCGAAATTTGAATTAAGGTAAAGCGGAGCATTTCGTTCTGCAGCCCCCAGATAGAAACACCTTTTTTACTCAAACGTTTTTTCTCCAACGACCACGCCGAAAGCCAACTCCCAAAAACAGAGCGAACCCAAAACCAGTAAACCCCCTCCCCCTTACGACCCGTTGCAGGATCCTCGTATGTTCCCACTCGCTGGTGATGCCCGCGGTTATGCTCAATATAAAAGTGCATATAGAGCGAGGTTAGAAGAGTCGCCTTCGCCAAAAAACGGTTCAACTTGTCAGGCCGATGGCCTAATTCATGAGCTACATTTATTCCTAATGTTCCACACAGTATACCCATGCTGACGACCACCCCTGCAAACTCCCAACCTAAGAAATAACCTGAATAATGAAAGAACACAAAAATACTCACCCATTGCATTAACACCATTAGGTACAATAAACCATCATAGATGACTGATGAACGACGTTTGGCTTCTTCATATGAATCCGGATTGGAACGACTCCCTGAGGAAAAGAGTTCGACCAAGGGGACAATACCAAAAATTGAAATAGGCAATGCCCAGGTCCAGGCTCCACCTATACCCATACCCAATAAAGCCAAAAGGGGCATCAGAAGAACCGTAGTGTGGGTTAAGATAAACATCCGCAATTGCCTTAACGGCCTGTAATATCCCGCAAACAGATTACGAAAACAAGAAAGTTGGGTAACTAAGCTATTTACCAACGTATTTTTAGCGGAAAATACTTACCAATTAGATTCTCATAAAAAGGCCTCAAAGACTTTTCATCAGGTGCTTCATGACTTTTTGTATAAAGATCATATGAATTAAACTTATGCACCCACTTGAGCATTTCCCGATCCTGCTCATTGGTTAGGTAATTATATTCACCTTCTGTATGCCAAGGGTAGAAGGAATGATATCGCAGTATGTACTGAGCCTCAATGGGTAGATAATCTTTGGTGACATGATAGATATACTCATCATGGCCCCATGACATTAATACATTTTCCAACCCACAATGCTCCTCATAAACTCCCAAACGTGAGCTAAGTTTTTCATCCTGTGAATCAGGATTTGCTTCAAAGAATTCCGAATAAACTATCTTATCAGAAAAAGCGCATCCAACGGGAAAAGTATCACCCACCACGGCCCATTGCGGCTCCCCATACAAGCAAAGCACCTTGCCTAAATCATGAATTAAACCGACCAAAATAAACCAATCAGGATGCCCAGCTCGCCGGATTTCCTCTGAGGTTTGCAAAAGATGACCCAATTGCGAGATATCAGTATCCGGATCACTATCATCAACCAACTGATTTAGGTACTGAGCCATTTCCCAAATACCCATCTCGGATTTTTTCAAACTGAGAAACTCCCTGCGTTTTTGACGGACAAAATCCAGAGTCTGATTTTTATGATTCAGGCGATAAAATTCTTTTACGGATGAGCGAGCTTCAGCCTCGTAATCACGAAATTCTTCCTTCTTTTTAGTGGAAGTTAACACACAGAAACAGTAATGCAAAAGCGCCCTATTTCAAGCTCTGCAAACATCCCAAACCAATTGCTCTTTTTCATGTAAATATCATTACAATAAAGACTTACGCTTTAACGGATAGACCCTTTGCGCTTCCGCACGCTCGCACCGGTCACAAGATAAGCAGCCCCTTTCCAATCAGGGCCAGACCAAGCTCCAATCAAAAAATCATCTAATTTATCACCATCCACATCCCCAGCACTGAAAACCGCATGACCAACGTATTGCTCAGGGCTACCTCCGATAAATTTTAGATTTGCCTGAGAAAGATCAATACTACGACCCTTGATACTTTTGCCTAAGATTACGTAAACTGCTCCCTCAAGTTTGTGCCGACCCTGATAGCGAAGAGCCCCTATTAAAAGATCATCGCATCCATCGCCATCAATATCTCCGGCGTGAGCCACATGAGCACCGGCATTATCTCCTTTCTTTTCCCCGATAAACTTATAGTCAGCCTGTGAAAGATCAATTAGTGAGGTCTTCCTTAAGCTCTTACCTAGAACCACGTAAGCCGCGCCCGAAGCCGATCCTCCAGAATCGTTTCCGGCGGCCCCAATCAATAGGTCATCCAATCCATCTCCATCGACATCCCCTGATAGTGATACTTGGCTAGCATAATCATACCTCTCCTCCCCAATCAGCTTGTAATCAACCTTTGCAAGACTATAGACCCCCTTGGCTCCAAGGCTTTTACCCAATACAACATAGGACGCATGCGCCTCCTTGCCGCCCTCATTGCCGTTTGCTCCAATTATAATATCACCCAAACCATCACCATCCACATCGCCTCCTCCCGAAATCAAATAACCTGCCCAATCACCTGCTTGCTCTCCGGTAAATTTATAATCTGCCCGTAAAAGAGAACGAACCTTCTTGGCTCCCAAGCTACTGCCCAGAATAATGTAGACCGCGCCGGCATTTTTACCCGTACTATCCTGCCCACTTGCTCCGATGATAAAATCACCCAATTTGTCGCCATCCACATCGCCGGCCATGGATACCGCATACCCAGCATAATCATCAGCGTTTTCTCCGATGAATTTATAATCTGCCTGGGATAGATCAACTGTTTTGGCGGCTCCCAAGCTCTTCCCCAGAATCAAGTAGACTGTACCCGTCTTCGGCCCCTTGTCTTTGGCACCATAAGCTCCGATCAATAAATCATCAAGGCCATCACCATCCACGTCCCCAGCACTCGACACCTGAATTCCGGCCCAATCGCCACCAGCCTCCCCCACAAACTTGTAGTCTGCCTGAGAAAGATTTTTCCTTCTGTGTTTACCAAGGTTCTTGCCCAGAATCAAATAGGCGGCACCAGCCGAAGCCCCACCTTCATCATTATCGTACGCTCCAACCAATACGTCAGCCAGACCATCCCCATCAATATCACCGGCACTTGAAACCCAGTACCCGGCGTAATCTCCCGCATTCTCACCCGCGAACGTGTAATCCGATGAAGAAGCCAGTGGAAATTGCCTGCTAGGAAGTTTATTATCTAATGCTTTGGCGTCTCCTAATTGAGTGAACATGCCAAAAACGAAGAAGAGAATTTGAATCATGCCTTTCATCAAGCTTGCGTAAATTAACGAGTCATTGACCGGTTGCTCAATCAGTAAAAAGATCGTTTTCGCTCCTTAATGGGGAACCCAAACCCTCAACGCTGAAGAGTCCACGGCACATCGCTATTTCTTGTTAGACTTCTTGGTCGGGTTACGTCGAAAACCACCCACCAGTTGCGGGCCATTATCCGGAGGCAATGACTTATGCCAGGCAATACAGGACTTTGTAAATCCAGCAACCAACCCGGGATGCTCTTCTGCGACGTTTCTCTTTTCGCCGCGATCATTTTCCATATCAAAAAGCTCTGGCTCAGCTCCATCATATTCACAAAGGAATTTCCATTTGCCATCTCGAACAGCCAAGTCCGGCAAATCCTTATCTCCGTAAAAAGAGTCGCGATCAGGCGGACGACGAAAAAAAATCGGCGCCTTACGCGAAGCATCCGATTTCCCTAAGAGTGTGTCCGGCAATGATTCCCCATCATAATTTACCCCTCGAGGATACGGTGAACCAGTAATGTCTAATAAAGTCGGTACCAGATCGATTGCTGAAAAAACAGAGGTGCGATTCACATAGTTTTGCTTTGCGATCAAACCGGGTCCCCAGGCAATGAGTGAAGAACGTACCCCTCCCTCGTAGAGATGTGTCTTAAACCCACGGAAAGGCCCAGCTGAACCAGCTCCCTGCTCCGGGCCGTTATCTGAACAGATAAGAACCAAGGTGTTGCCGCGCAATTCTGGATTCTGATTAATCAAGTTAAAGAGTTTACCCAATTGACTGTCCATCTCCTGCAATACCGAGTGGTACAAACCGCGTTTCCCATCCGCCCATTTGTCGACCGGAGGCCAGAAGGGGCTATGAACGTCATCAGGCCAAAGATTAATATAGAAAGGCTGTTTCGCCTTCACTGCCTTTTTAATAAAGGGAATGGCTTCATCAACAAAACCACCGGTAATTTCCGAGCGCTGCATCCAGCGCACCCCTTCCCCCAAGCGCACAGCATCCCCCCAAATGCGCCCGGGCTTCTTTGGATCCTGCCCCGGCCTTAGTGTTAAAGGCAAAAGCTTCGGCCCCATCCCTTCAAAATTGGTCAGGGAAGCATCAAATCCATACTCGGTAATGGCCGGAGCCTCAGACACGTCACGCTGCCCACCCATATGCCATTTACCGAAATGGCCTGTGGCATAACCGGCCTGTTTCAGAGACCGAGCCAACATTGGCGCTTTGGGGTCCAACCATTGAGCCATTCCGCGACGGTCATTGATGGCACGATGCGCTAGGTAGGAAGTAATGCGCCAGCGCTGGGGATAGTGCCCGGTGGAAATCGCCGTACGTGAAGGCGAGCAAATGGGGGAATTCACGTAAAACTGCTCAAAGCGAATACCTTCTTTAGCCATCCGGTCAATATGAGATGTCCTAACGTCCTTGTTCCCAAAACAGGAAAAATCGCCCCAACCCATGTCATCAATAAAGACCAGTACAACGTTCGGTTGAGCTGCCTGAATGGGGGCATGCAACAATAGAGTAAAGATAACTATAAATGACTTCATTGATTCTCTCAAAAAAACTACTTAGGAGTTGCTTCGCCGTGAGGGTAACGGTAATCGGCCTTGTCGTCAGTCGAAACCTTTTGGGTCTTCCCACTTTTTAACATGTAAAGGTAAAGCGCCCCACCCGCCTGATATACAATGGCACTTTGGTCACGGGTCCAGCGCGGATAAGCAAACCAAACCGGTTTCCCTTCCTTGTTGGCGAATGACTTGGGGTTTGTGATGGTGCGGGTCTTGGCGTCAAAATCAGCCACATACAAGATTCGGCCGGGCACTTTCCGCTTGAACCCTCTTTGGTACTCAAAGCAAATTTTGGTCTCATCAACCGATAAACTCAGGCGATCAAGGTATCCTTGTTTTGCCAACTCACATTGAATTCGTTCAAAACGAGGTTCCTCTTTCTGTTTAGGAGTCATCAAATAATAGGCTCTGCCCTGTTTGGGATGGGCGCAATTAACCAAGATACGGCCATCCACCAAGGCTGTATAAGCCCAGGTATGATAACGTTTGTCAGTGAGTGCCACTTCCTCACCCGGCTTACCCCCCACCTTACCAGCCATGACATGATAACCACCACCTTTGGGATTCTTCCGGTTCCAGATGGGGGTATTGGATCCATCCCGGGTCCATGTCTGATTAAAATTAGTATGCTTCGCATCGGTGATTTGGTGAAAGCCAGTGCCATCGACATTAATAATGCAGATAGCCGTCTTCCATTTACTGACATCGGGATCATTCTTAACCCGGCGAAAAAAAACCAGCATGTCGTCAGTCTTGGACCAGGAAGGCTTAAAATCAGAATAACCCGTGGTGAGAGGCCTGCCTTCCGGCGTGCCGAGAATATTCACATGAATTTCACCATTTTTATAATAGGAAGACCGGTGTCGGGTTTCATTTGAAGAAGTTAATTCAGCGGCAAAAAGTGGGCCGGCTAAGGCAAAAACAAAAAGTATGGAGTTTACCATTTTTCCCATGTCACAATAGAGTTCAATTTAAACTAAGGTTACAACTAACAATTTAATTTCAAAACACGAGTGTTTGGCACTGTAATGTGTACGTCAAGCCAACGGCGAAAATGAGATAATAAAGTGAAAAGCCAACTGGCTTGTAACTTAAGACATAAATTATCGTCTTAGTAAAAAATAAGGATAAAGAGGGCATTTTCACCTACTCACTCCACGCTAGAAAATATATAAACCAACACCGTGCGTTACCTATTATTTACCGCAACTGCACTAACACTGACTTCCCTTGCCTTAGCGCAACCTGCTGAAGGGCCTTTTTCGGGAGGACGTTTCTTGCCGCCGATCGACCCATTAATTCAAAAGCTCGACGCCAACAGCGATGGTCAAATCTCAGCTGAAGAAATTGCACAAGCCCACGAAGCCCTTAAAGCACTTGATTTAAATAAAGACGGCCAGTTGACCTTCGAGGAATTGAGACCAAATTTTCCGGGAAGCAGACCCGGTTCCGGTGGATCGGGAGGAATGGGGCCGAATCGCACGGAACAAAAACTCACCGAAAAATTTGACCTGGATAAAAACGGATACCTGGACCCAACCGAACGTCAGGAAGCCCTAAAGGTAGTTCAGGCTGGTGGACGTCCTGGAGGACCTCCGGGAAGGCGACCCAGAGGAGGCCAATCCTTGGAAGGCAGACCGGGACCGAAGGTTTCCCCTGAAGACGTGAAAAATTACCCCGAGGCAGAACTTTATGACCCGTCTGTATTACGCACAGTCTTCATCGATTTTGACACGGAAACCTGGGAGGAGGATATGGCCAAGTTCAAGTACACCGATGTCGAAATGCCAGCAACTGTCACTGTCGATGGCCAAAAGTATCCGATGGTGGGAGTTAAATTTCGTGGTCAGTCCTCCTTTGGACATGTTCCCTCAGGATCAAAGCGTTCCCTGAATCTCTCAATGGACTTTATCAATCGCGATCAACGCCTCCACGGTTTCAAGACTATCAACCTATTAAACTGCAACGGGGATACTTCCTTTCTTAGCAGCATTTTGTATTCGCATCTAGCCGCTGACTATCTACCTGCGCCCAAGGCGAACATCATGAAAGTGGTTATCAATGGTGAAAGCTGGGGCGTTTACTCCAATGTTCAACAATTCAACAAGGATTTCTTAAAGGAATTTTATGGCACTACGGCCGGGGCACGATGGAAAGTTTCCGGTAGTCCCCAGGCAGATGGGGGGCTTCGTTATTTAGGTGAGGACATAGCCCCCTATCGTCAACGATTTGAAATCAAGTCAAAGGACAGGGAGGATTCTTGGAAAGCCCTGATTAATCTCTGCAAAGTACTCAACGAAACGCCACTCAAGGATTTGCCCAAAGCCATTGAACCACTCCTAAATGTGGACCAGGTTTTGCGGTTCCTGGCTATTGATGTTGCGGTAGTCAATAGTGACGGTTACTGGGTCCGTGCCAGTGACTATAGTATCTACCTTGATACCTCCGGAATGTTCCACATTATCCCACACGATATGAATGAAGCTTTTCGGAGTGGAGGCCCTCCGAGAGGTGGACCTCCCAGGGGAGGATTTGGACGAGCTGGCAGCCCTCGAGGCGGTCATGGACATGGAGGGCCTACTCTTGACCCCTTGGTTGGAATAGAAAATGAAAGGATGCCTCTGCGTAGCAGATTGCTGGCAGTACCACAGTACCGAACGCGTTATCTCCAGTACATCCGTACCCTCGCAGAAAAAGACCTGACCCACAGAAATCTCTCGCCGTTAATCGCCCACTACCGCGAACTGATTGGGGATGAGGTGAAAATTGACACCCGCAAAAGGACTCCGTATGAAAGCTTTACTCAGGCCACATCTCCACTCCAGGAAAACGGGGCAGCTCCCGAGGGAAGTCTCAATGACTTTATCGAAAAGCGCCGTAATTTTCTGATGGCCCACGCAGAAATCAAAGATCTTGATGTAATTGATTTTGAAAAACCGATTCTCCCCAAACAACCCACCCTGAAGAGAAACACAAAGATCACCGTAGCCATCAGCGAATTCCTCGCCTCCAACCAACGAACCAACAAGGATCCTCAAGGAGAATTTGAAGACTGGATTGAGTTATTCAACCACGGGAATACCGATATCGAACTATCGGGCATGTACCTGAGTGATGACAAAGATAACCTGTTTAAATGGAAAATCCCATCCGGGACAATAATCAAAGCGAGGGGTTATCTAATCATCTGGGCCGATGAAGATGAAGGCGATGAAGGGCTACACGCAAATTTCAAGCTATCCAAAGGCGGCGAAATAATTTCCCTCATCAAGGATAACACCATCGTGGATCAAATAGAGTTTGGCCCTCAGGTATCAGAAGTTTCCAGTGGTCGACTCGCCGGACACACGGGAAAATTGGAAAAATTGAGCCCGACCCCTGGCACCTCCAACCGAACCTATAAATAAATTCTCACGTGTTCGGATTATTATTCTCATTTAAGTGACAAATCCTCGGTTTTTGATATAAACTGTTTACCGCACGTAACCTTTACGTAAATTTAGCCGTAAGTTAGCAAAGTTAATAAGATATATGACGAAACTCATCCTCCATTTACTGTTTGCAGTTTTAATTACAATTGGTTTCCCCAACCAAGTATCGGCCGCAGAAAAGAACCTCAAAGCCAATAATCCTTCAGTAGAAAAAGGGTGGCTAGAGGGAGTAATGGACTCCTTCACCTCCCCGGAAGCCACAGATAGCTCTGTATGGGTCATGCTGGTGTACCTCATCATGGGAGGGTTACTGGCTCTCTACATCCGATTCCTCTATCGACACTGCAATACATCGGTTTCGAATGCAGATTCAGTAGCGCGAATCTTCCCTTTACTCACCATGGTAACCGTCGGAGTCATCGCAGTTGTAAAATCATCGCTAGCACTTTCACTAGGACTGGTTGGTGCCCTTTCAATCGTCCGCTTCCGTGCCGCGATCAAGGACCCGGAGGAATTAGTCTATCTTTTTCTTTGCATTGGTATTGGTCTGGCTCTGGGTGCCGAACAACCTCTGTTGGCAATCGCCATTGTGGGAGTATCAACCGTGTTTGTTTTAGGAATCCACTTCACCACTGGAAAGAGCCGGCAACAGAATCTACTCTTAACCATCACCGGCGATGCCAACAAACACTTTGGAGATGATAAATCAGGAGTCATGAATGTGATTGAGCAACTAGTTGGCCGCTACACCTTGCAACGGTATGATTTGGAGGGAACCAGAGGGCAAGTCCGTATCGTAATCAACCAAAAGGGAGGCCAAGAAACAGCTCAATTAATTGAAAAATTGCGCACGCAACTGCCTGAGTGCGAGTTCTCATATGTCAATCTTGAGTCCACACTGTAGACCCCAAACGTGTTGATGGTTCCTGATCAGAAAATTATTTCCGGCACATTTAATCTGGTGGGAGAAGATACAACCCGAAAGGATTTGGCCGTCCGCAGGGAAACAAAATACCTACTACCCCATGCAGACATAGGCAAACTCCGTAGCCTACTCAAGGGAAATACCAAACGCATCATCCACAACAAACCAGTATCAACAGTCCGTAGTATTTATTTTGATAATACATTACTATCAGATTGCCAAGCCAACTTAGATGGCATTAGTCACCGCAAGAAGGTCCGGCTGCGTTGGTATGACTCCCTAATGCCTGAGGAAGTTCTATTTTTTGAGATTAAGTGGCGAAACAACCGCGTCACGGGCAAACACCGTCTCGAACTGCAATCTCAGCAGAACCTGCGCAATCTCAGCTACTCACAAATCTATGACGGATTGATCGATATACTGCCCCCGCAACATATAGCGGACTTACTCAAGCGCAGTGACCCGGTAGTCATTGTGGAATATCACCGCGAACATTTCATCTCAGCCGATGGCCTCCTTAGAGTCACCTTGGATTATAATCTCAAATTTTATGACCAAACCGGCAAACAATCCATCTCCACATCGTTCCCATTCCTGATGCATGATTTTTTGGTAATGGAAGTGAAAGGACCTGAGGAAACTCTTCAAGAAGTGAAGCAATTACTTCATCCTTTTGCACCCCGCATGGGACCCTGCTCAAAGTATGTTCATGGCTGCTGCCAACTGGGATTGGTATCACCGAGAATATACCACTAACCAAAAAACGACATGTCATCAGCTAATCCATTGAAATATAAACCAAATTCTTCCCGACTCCTTCACAGTCTGGGGGATGGTGTTTACTTCTTGTTTCCTCTAATTCTAGCGTCAGGTCTCTGTCTATTGGGAGTTTACGCTCTAGATAAACAAGCAGAGATTGAGGATCAGGCCGAGTTAAACCTCTTCCCGACAAACAGGGTGCTGGAGGTAGAAATCACCTTGGAAGAGAATGACTGGGACACTATCCGTAATCAATCGCGCAATCTATTTGAGGCACTGGAAGCCAAGCGGAAAGATGGCCCAATTAAAGGGCCTTACACTTGGGTGACAGCCAAAGTGAAGATAGATGGAGAAGAATTCCCTGAGGTCGGCATACGCAAAAAAGGTTTTGTCGGATCACAAAACAAAAGCCGGCCATCACTTAAGATTAAGCTCAACCATATCGACAAGCAGGCCCAACTAAGCGGCCTGAATATGCTTACCTTTAATAACAACCAGCAAGACATCAGCCTGATGAGTCAAGCGATGGGTTACGCCCTATACAACGAGGCCGGCTCACCAGCTCCCCGTTGCGGTTATGCGCGAATTACCGTTAACGGCAAAAACCTAGGCGTTTATTCGCATGTAGAATCCTTACGAGAGCCGTTACTTAAACGAGAATTTGGGGATGACCGGGGAACTTTATATGAAGGAACGGTGGTAGACTTTTTTAAGGGATGGGATAAAGCCTTTGAAAAGAAAACCGGCAAAGACCGAATAGGTCGAGAAAAGATTAATGAACTCATTGATGTCCTTGAACAGGATGACTTAGACGATGTTGAAAAGGCAATTGGGAAATTAGTTGATCTTGATTCCTTCTATACCTTCTGGGCGGTCGAAGGATTGATCGGGTTCTGGGACGGGTATACAGCCAATTACAATAACTTTTTCGTATACCTAAACCCACGAACTGAAAAATTTCATTTCCTACCCTGGGGACTGGACTGTGGCTTTGAGAAATACAGTCAACTTCCTGGCGTTAGCAAACGCGCCCCGCTTTCAGTCAAAACGAAAGGACGAGTAGCTTATCGGCTTTATCAGGTCGAATCCTGTCGAAAGCGCTATGAAAAAACCCTCAGAAAAATTCTTACTGATCATTGGAATGAAGATAAATTAATAGCTGAAACAGACCGCCGCTTTGCCATGCTTAAACCGTATCTAGCTCGAGAACAGGCGCGGAAATTCCAAGTTAAAGGAATACAGGATTTTATTCGTAACCGACGAAGTGACCTCACCAGGGAAATTGCCAGCGGTATGCCCATTTGGGCAGCTAAACCGGAACCTCCGATAACCTTTCCGAGTTTTATGAAAATTTTTACGCCAAAGGATCAGAAGGGCAAAGAAGATGTCTGGATCGCATCAAAAAACGGCGACATAAACAGACTAAATGAATTGACTGGTTTAGAAACCTACGTGAATGGCCAAAATATCTTTAGTGGAATCACTCCCATCTCGATGGCAGCCCTCAATGGAAAAACTGAAGCCGTTGCATTCCTTCTAAGCAAAGGCGCAAAAATCAACGGAAAGAGCCGCGATGGTGGAACCGCACTGCATGGCGCTGCGTTCCTTGGACATGCAGAAACAGTAAACCTTTTAATAAATAAGGGAGCCGACCTAAACATTCGCAATAATAAGGGCGAAACCCCCTTGGATAACTCCTCAGGTGAATGGAGCGATGGCCTGCAAGGTATTGTAGAGTTGGTCGCAGGGTTTTTGAAGATAGAAGTAAATATGGAAGAGGTTAAATCAGGCCGCCCTAAAGTTGCAGCAATCCTCCGAAAGCACGGAGGAAAACCGGGAGCATTAATTGCAAGACAGACA
Source organism: uncultured Verrucomicrobiota bacterium (assembly GCA_902551155.1). Classification (GTDB taxonomy): domain Bacteria; phylum Verrucomicrobiota; class Verrucomicrobiia; order Limisphaerales; family UBA1100; genus UBA1100. The sequence goes on from CACDBG010000006.1 coordinate 49,235, forward strand.
ACAGCTAAAAATGACAATAAGGAAAAAGATATTTGGACAGCCGCCAAAAAAGGTAATCTTGACGCAGTAAAGACATTTCTAGAAAAGGGAATAAAGGTTAACAGCCTTGATCCAAGCGGCGTTACCCCACTTTCAATGACCGCACTAACTGGAGAAGTAGAAACTGCAAAGTATCTAATTAGCAAAGGGGCTGATGTAAATGTACAACACAAAGATGGAGCCACCCCCCTACACTTCGCAGCATTCTTCGGAGAAACTGAGATTGTAGAACTTCTCTTGGAGAATAATGCCGATATAAACACTCAAAACCACAAGGGGCAGACACCGTTGGATAATACTTCTGAAGATTGGAGCAAGGTTCAGTTTGCTATCGGATTGGTCGCCGGATTTTTCAAGGTTGATGTAGA
>CACDBG010000007.1 GCA_902551155.1 uncultured Verrucomicrobiota bacterium
AGAATGCTCAATTTGATTTGATAGTGTGGTTTGCACATTTTGTATTATCAGATTAGTTTGACCTATGAAGTTGAGCTTTAGGTTTTTCTGCGCTTCTCTTGTTTTATTCTTCCTCTCTGGATGTTCCAACGAATCTGAAATAAAAGAGCAGAAAACTAATCCGCGGGTATCAAAGAGCGGAAAGAAATTGGTTAAAGGAGAGGAGGAGGTAATTGCGTCTAATTCTTTATCCTCTTTGAATTCAGAGCCAAAGCTTGTAACTCCTGCCAAGGAAAATGGTGGGTTCTTTGTGGGTGGAGCTGACGTTTCAGAGCCTGCTCAGCCACCGATTCCAAGCCAGCAAGAAATGCAGGCATTGATTCGTCGAGCAAAGGATGGTGATGCCAATGCTCAGGTGGATTTGGGTAATATTCATTTTGCTGGTCTAGGGGTTCCGGTAAATAAAAAAGCTGCGGAAATCTTTTGGAGGAGTGCGGCCAAGGCAGGGCACCCTTCAGCGGTCGCAAACTTACAGATGCTCTATACTAAGCCTGAGGAAGGTGTGAGCTTTTTTGGGACCTCTAGTAAAGCAACCCGTTTGGTGTTTGTGATTGATAAGTCAGGTAGTATGAAGAGCCGGATAGGTCAAGAAAGTCGGCTCGATAAGGCCAAAATAGAGTTGAAGCGAACTCTTAAAACCTTGTCTCCGGAAATGGAATTTTTCATTTTTTTTTACGATACTGTGGAACTGCCGATGCCCGGCGGTAAACTTCTCAAGGCCACACCTAAAAATATATCAGAAGCTATTAAATGGGTTGATTCGGTCGAATGTGACGGAGGAACCCGTCCCATGTCAGCACTTTACGGTGCCTTTAATCTTAAGGCCGAGGCAATATGGCTTCTGACTGATGGAGCCTTCCATGAGAGTGTGCCAAATAAGATTCGTACTGCGAATGCTAGGCTCAAAGCTCAAATAAACACGGTTGGTTTTATGGATCGGAGTGGGGAGCAGGCTCTTAAGCAAATTGCCAATGAAAGCGGGGGAAGCTACAATTTCGTTGAAAACTAGCCATTAGGCTCATGTAGCGGTATCTTCATCCTTCGTGGATTTCTCTTACAATATCTCTGCCTCTTACCAGGATAATTTTGATCGAGGACCGCAGTTGGGTGCCGTGCCGGAGTTGTCTTCCACTGGTTCATTTGAGTTTCTTGGCCAAAAGGTGAGCAGTCCTCTTGGTATAGCTGCGGGTTTGTTGCCTAATGCTAAATGGATATCTGGTTATGCTGCGCGTGGCTGGGATTTACTCACCTACAAGACCGTGCGTTCAAAAGCACGTGAATGTTATCCGGTTCCCAACTGGGTGTTTGTGGATGCAGATGCAGGTGAAGGACCGGTGTATGCGACTAATGATCTTCCTGAAGATCCCTCTCAGATTAGTTCAGCGGTTTGTTTTGGGATGCCGTCCATGGATCCCTCCTTTTGGCGTGAGGATATTGCCACATCGAAAAATTCACTGAGCGAAGGTCAACGGTTGATTGTTTCGGTCGTTGCCAGTCCCGAGGCGGACTGGAGTGCGGCACAGGTGGCTGAAGATTATGCAAAGTGCGCAGCGTGGGCTGCAGAGGCGGGGGCCGATGTGGTGGAAGCCAACTATTCCTGCCCCAATGTTTGCTCGGCTGAAGGTCAGGTGTATATGGATGTGGAGTTGGCTGATTCAGTAACCAAGGCAGTCCGATCCGCCATAGGGCAAACGCGTTTACTTTTAAAGGTGGGGGGTGTTTCCCGATACCGATTTACAACGGTCATTTCTGAGGGCAGTAGCGGGAGTGGCTGATGGGATTACCTTAGTAAATGGAATTTCACGTGAAGTGTTGCACCGTGATGGTCGCCCGGTTTTTGGTGAGGATTATGTTCGGGCTGGTGTTTTGGGGCGTATTATTCATGAGCCTTGTGTAGTAGCCGTGCGGGAGGCCAAGGCAGCGATTAATGCAGAGGGTTTAAACCTAGCCTTAGCGGCAGTAGGAGGCGTTTCTTCAGTGTCAGATTATCAGGATTTCATTGATGCAGGAGCTGATGCGGTTTTGTGTGGTAGTTCGCCTATGTATTTACCTGATTTAGCTGCTGAGATTAAGGCATCACTTTAAGGATTTCATTGGACAAGGCAGGGAGCCTGATAAAGAGTTTGGCCATGCTTTCAAACCGGTTCATTTATTGTGTGTCTCTATTTTGTGGTGGATTATTTTTTAGTGGTCTTGCCGCAGAAAACGGAGGAGCGACTGGGGGCATTCCGGTCATTGATACCCATATTCATTTGTATGATACCGCCCGTAAGGGAGGGGTGCCATGGCCGAAGCCTTCAGATCAGGTGCTTTACCGGCAGGTGTTGCCCCAAAATTATGATCAAGTCACTAAAGCCAATGGAATTACGGCCACTGTAATTGTGGAGGCGAGTGATTTGGTGGAAGACAATCAGTGGGTATTGGATATCACGGCGCACAATCCGAAACACTATGTTGGGGTGGTGGGGAATTTACCGGTGGGCACGCCACAATTTGCCAAACATCTAGAAAGGTTTGCGAAAGATAAACGCTATGTAGGAATTCGGCTTCGCAGTTTCGCAGAAGGAGTCGATAGCTTTAATGATGCAGTCTGGCGGGATTTGAAGTTTTTGTCTGATAAGGGGTTAACATTGGATGTCTTGATGGCTAATTATGATCTGGATGATGTAATGTTGATTGCTAAGCGTCTGCCGAAACTGAAGATTCTCATTAATCACCTGACAGGGCTCATTATTAATGGAGGGGCGACTGAAGCATCTTGGGCTAAAAAAGTAGAGGAAGCAGCTAAGTATCCGAATGTATCCTGCAAAATTTCAGGTATTTTCCAACGCAGTAATCGCAGTCCGGCTCCGAAGAAGGTAAGTTATTATGCACCGATTTTTCAAGTGGTGTATGAAGCCTTTGGAGAGGATAGGATTATTTATGGCAGCAACTGGCCGGTAACTGACCGTGGTGGGGAATATGGGGAGCAACTGGAAATTATTAATGAATATTTTTCGGCCAAAGGAAAAGGTGTGGCTGAAAAGCTCTTCTGGAGAAATGCAGCGAAATTTTACGGGGTAAACATTCATTAGAGGAATTCGTCGATCCTTTTTCTTAGTCGGATTCAGATTCTTAACAAAAAAGTTGTCTCGGAATTGGCCTTGTCATTACTGCTGCGGAGTGCAGAAGGCACTGAAGGGTTGAGAAGGTAAAAACAACTCAAAGCGGGCGATGTCTTGAGGTGTCGCCTTTTTTTTTGTAAGGTGGGTTTTAGGTTTTATGCTGCAGTTTGCTGATATTCCCTACAATTATTACCCGCCCAAACCAAATCGGCTGGTGGCTTGGCTGGGCGAACAGGGAAATAAGCGCTTTCATTTACCGGGTCCAATGCATTTATTGGAATCGGTTCAAGTGGAGAATTATCAGGCCCTCAAAGATATCAATCGGCAGCACGGAGCGCGCTTGCTGCTACTGCCCAATCACTCCACCCATAGCGATCCTCAAATAATGGTGGAAGCCTGCCGGCAGATCGATTTGTGGTCGTTCTTCATGGCTGCTTATGATGTGTTTGAGCGTGATAGTAGGGTGGCTTGGGTGATGCAACGAATGGGTGCCTTTTCGGTAAACCGCGACGGGAGCGATCGACAATCCCTCAGGGATGCAGTGGAAACGGTGATTGACGGACGTTACGGGCTGACAGTTTTTCCCGAGGGTAATGTGTATCTGATGAATGATCGGGTGACCCCTTTCCTGGATGGCCCAGCTTACATTGCCATGAAGGCGCAACAGGAATTGAAGGAGGAGGGTCGAATCTTTGCCATCCCTGTATCCATTAAAGTAACGCACCTAACTGATTGTCGTGAAGCGATACAGGAGATGTTGACCGATATGGCAAAAAAACTGGATGTGGGATTTGATCAGGACGATGAAATTGTTGGGCGGGTGCATAAGGTGGGAATTGCCATGGTGCAGCGTAACCTGAAGATGCGGGGTTTTTTACCCCCTAATCCGGACTATAGCGATCTACCAGCTCTTTTGCGTCAGTCTGCTGAACTTATTATTGCAGGCTTGGAGGCGAAAATTGGAATTGAGCCAAAGGCAACCGATGATTTGATGGACCGTTTTCGTGGGGTGCGTCGGGAGATTCACAAGGTTAGATCCGATCCGGACCGTGAGATCGATCATGCGGTGGCTGCGATTTGGGCGGATGAGGCAATCGTTGCCTTTAGGATTCTCAGCTATGCTGGTAATTACCTGAGTGAAAAGCCCACGTTGGACCGAGTAGGCGAAACTATTGAAAAATTACAGGAAGATTTATACGGCAAAGTCGTTGCTCCGTATGCGAGGCGCACGGCGTACGTTAGATTCGGCGATCCGATTGATGTGTCTGAGCAACTGGCTGCGGCAGCCAAGCCTCGGTTGGCGATGGCGGCTTTGACTGAACAATTTGAGGTGGGTGTGCAAGTGGGGCTTGATGAAATCAATCAGGCTAATAATCATCCGGGCGCTAAGATGTTTTAAATGCATCGATTGACTCAATGCTCAGGTACGCCAAATCAATTTTTCTATTTCAATGTCCCTCCTTTAATGTTTTGCCGCGATGAGTGAGGAGCAACCCCAACGACCTTTGGCCAACAAGGGCTTTCTTTCATTGGTAGCTACTCAGTTTTTTGGCGCCTATAATGATAATCTGCTTAAACAGGTTTTGAGTTTTGGTTTAGCGGCAGCCGGAATATGGAACGGAGTTTTGGGCGAGGGGGGGCAAAGTTGGGTGGCTATGGCTCTTGTCCTGCCATTTTTGCTTTTTGGTGCAATCGCAGGTCAATTGTCAGACTGTTACAGTAAACAGCTGGTAACATTGAGGGCTAAACAAGCTGAATTCCTTATTGTCCTCGTCGCTGGCGCCGGATTTTACTTTAACAATGTATATTTGTGCCTTTTTGCGATGTTCTTGCTGGGAATGCAAAGCGCATTTTTTGGGCCGGCAAAATATGGGGTGATTCCTGAGTTGGTGCATGATTCTAAAATTAGTGTGGCTAACGCAGCGATCATAATGCTGACAAACATTTCGGCAATCTTGGCTGTGATCGTGGGAGGAGCGCTATATGAATCTTATCGGGGAACTGCTGCCGAAGGAGCGCCAGATGGTTTGTTGTGGCTCCCTGGAGCAGCACTTTTGTTATTCGCGATTTTAGGTCTTATATCAGCAAAACAAATGCCTCCTTTAAAGGCATGTGCTCCAAAGATGAAAGTGAAATGGGAGTTCTTTGCTCCTTACTTGCGGACGGTTAAGAAAATGCTTTCAGGGAAAACACCTATTTTTGTTGTATGCCTTTTGAAGGCCGCATTTTACATGCTGGCATATGTTGCTTTATTAATTTTGGCTGACTATACCATAATCCTGGGGCTCTCGGAAAAGAAAGTAAGTGTTTATCTTTTCGGAACTGTTGGCGTCTCCATTGCCGTGGGAAGCGTGATTGCCGGTATCATTTCCAGAGGAGGAGTTCAGCCTCGTTTGATTCTGGCCGGTGGTATTGGTTTTGGAGTAGCGGGTTTATTGTTGGCTTTGGCGCCATCGAGTTATGTGGTTATTCATAAGGCAGATTCTGTGCAGGCAGCACGTGGTTTGGAGGCTATAGTCGGTCAAGCCAAGGTGAGTTACTTTTTGGAGCGATCCAAGGATCGACTTAATGAACTTCGCAGTGATTTAAACTTTCAAAAGGAGGAATTGTCACTCGAGAAACGGTTTGGTCAGGTTAAGAGAGGCGAATATGATGCCATGATTATTTCCACAGCCTACCTGAGTACATACAAAAACCGTAAGGTAACTCCAGATAAGGATTCCAATGGTTCAGAATATTATGCCTTATCTGAATTGGACGAAAGCGGGAAGGTTGTGAAAGATGAAAGTGGAAAAGTACTGGATAGCGGGATAGTAGCTGTTCCCATTGAGATTCGGCAGAGGGATTTTTGGAAGATTGTATTTTATCTATTTATAGTTGGAGCTAGTGCAGGTATGTACGTGACTCCCTTGCAGGCACTGTTGCAAAAACTTTCTCCAGAAGATTTTCGCGGGCAATATATCGCTGCTTCCAATGCGATTGATACAGTTCTCGAGATATTAGCAATCGGGTTTTTCTACTTACTTAGAAATATTGGAGTCGGGTCACAGGAGGTTTTTTATTTGGTGGCGGCGATGGCAACCATCACGGTGATTTTATTTATCGTGAAGATTAAGCCTCATATCCATAAACCTGAATGGAATTAAGGTTTTTGGGTGGAGATTAACTTCATCTCCCGGTTTTTCTGTCTTCCGATTCCCTTGAGAAAAAGCCGGTCTTTATAAACTTCAATGATCGAAAAGGCATTACTTGTGGTATCCACCATGCCCTTGAGGGTTAAATAGTGAATCTTGTTTTTGGTGCCATAATTACCCGCATGGTTGTGTCCGTTCATGTAGGCCGCCACACACGGGTATTTCCCCAGTAATTCAGTGAGTGCATTTGCGTTCCATAAATTGTGGGTATTTGTGGGGTGGATAGGGAAATGACAAAAAAGAATGACGCGCTCATGGTTTTTAGTGGCAGCCTTCAGCTTATCCTCAATCCATTTCAACTGCTCATCTCCTACGGCTCCATTCCAGATGGGGGTTCCGGCTTTTAGCCTTCGGTGAAATGCGGTGGCGGCTTTAGTGCGGGGATCATTTTTGGGATAGGCGTAAAGGCTTACATCGTTTCCATCTAAGGCAAGGAATCGCCATCCTTTATGGGTAAAATCATAATAGCGTTTCTTCAAGCCGAGTTGAGCAGGGACTAGTGCTTTCTTATCATCAGCCACCGAAAAATCATGATTACCCAGCACGTGGTAATGAGGTGCTTTTAATCGATTGTAAATTGGTACTACCTTGCCAAAGCTCTCAAAATCCCGGTCAATAAAATCCCCCAGATGTACCACGAACGCCAGCTCAAGCTTGTTATAGTATTCCACACATTCGGTGAGTTTTTTTACTGAGAGACTGTACTTTCGGACGGAGCTGGTCTTATTGCAAAATTGACAGTCAGCAACGGCACCAAAACTAAAGAGAGGTTCCGAAGGTTTTTGCTCAGCAGCTGTTAAAGTGCAGTTTATGAAAATCCAAAGTGAAAGTAGAGTGATGTAATTTAGCATTCTCTTCATGTTTTCAGGCTATTTATTGTGTTTCGAATTTTATCGGTAATTTCACCTTCGCGGGGAAAACTTCCCACTATCGGCCATTTACGAAATATAATTTTACTGTTTAGTAGCACTTTGAAAGTACCAAATTCGCATTCTTCAAAAGTTACTTTAATTTCCGGAAATTCAGACTTTATTTCAGCCTCCACCCGGGAAGCTTCGGGGAGATAGTTTCAACTTTTACAATATTTGATAGCGATTTTCATGGAGTTAAACCGTATTTATCACTGAAGAGGCCATTGGAATTCAATGCGTTTTCCGTTGCGAATGAGTGTGAGTGTGAGTTTCTGGCCACTTTTGTAGTTCAGTTTCACCAGTGCATTAAACTTATCGTGATCTATGGCTTTCAGGAATGGCTTGCCGGCCATTGCGATAATGAAGTCATTAAGCTTCAAGCCGGCCTTTAAGGCTGCCTGCCCTTCAGTACTTCCATTATTTATCCATTGTACTTTGAGTGCATGCTGGCCCGCAGGGAGGTTCAGTTTTTTAAGTTCATTGGGTTTGGCGCTCGGCATATAAACGCGAAGGCGTGGGTGCAGGTTCCAAAGGGAGCCTCTCCACGAGATATCAGTCTTTTTCCAGCCGACTCTTGTTCTCAGGATATGCTCGCGGCTACTGTTCCAGGGTCGAATCCGGATTTGCGTGGATGTGTTAGGTAGGTGGTGCAGGACCCATTGTATATCGGCAATTGAGAGGATTAATTGGTCGTTCATGTAGGCAATGGATTGTCCCGCCTTGAGTCCTGATGTTTCGGCCGGGCTCCCTTTGATAACTCTACTAATCTTAAGACCGTCCTTCGGGTCAATCACCAACCCGATGTTTTTGGGCAATGGATAGCGCCAGAGTTTATCATTGGTCATTTTGCCTTCCAGATGCAACTGGTGGTTTTCGGCGTCATGGATGTTATGACAGTGGATGCAATTATTGACCTGTGTTGGTTTGCGATATTGCTCTTTATTTTCTAGGCCCGGCATTTCCATGGCGGTTTTGTATGATTTGGGTTTCCCGCGCTTGCCGATCAGATATTTTTTGTAATTGGCTGCATTTGCGTGGAGCGTTAGAACCCGGCGCATGGTTTTTTCAAGAGATTCCACCGAGTTATAAGCATCTGCTCCGGCTTCAGACTGCGTTCCATAACGGCTGTAGATGGTGCCGTCTGCATTCATAAAGATGGCAGCCCAGTTGAGATCATAATCAAACTGGAAGAGCGATAGGTCCACCCCTTTCATCTCTACCTGACGCAGTGAGATAAAATGTTTCGCGGCCAGTTCGCGGATGACCTTGCTGTTTTGGGCTACTTCAGCATCAAAGGCTTTGCATTCCTTGCAGGGGACGCATCTGAAAGTTACAAAAATCGGTTTGCCAGTGCGTTTGGCTTCGGCAAAGGCTTTCTGAAAATCATTGTATATCCATTGGCTTTGGCCGCGTGCATGCGCATCATTCAGCCGGTCGATTAATGGCGGGGGGGCGGCGGAAAGGGCTAGGGTAACCAAGGCAAAGCCTGCCATAAGGGTTTTCATTAAAACACTCTTATTAATCGGGGCAAACATGGTGTGAGAATAATGTCAAGTAGTCGAATTTTGGCGACTATAAATTTTTAGAAAGATTATAGTAGCGCGATTTTAGTTCAATGGCTACATTCACTCCCGACACCACTCTTCGCTGCCTCTTAAGGTAGCGTCACTCCAACGCAACGGGTGTCCTGTGCTGTTTGTATTTTTAGATTAATAGAACCTCAACCTTATATATAGAACCTCAAACCCAATTTAAAATAATGATGATTCAACCAGTGATAGCCAGCACCTTACTTTTTATTGGAGCCGGTATAGTTGTAGTAGCAATATTTGCAGCATTTTTGACAATGTTTTGTCTGAGAAAAGTTAAAGCGGGTGAGGCCGGAGTGCGGACGGGTTTTGGCGGTATTAAGGTTACCAAGAGTGTTATGTTGCGGTTACCTTTCGTGCACCGGTGGGATATCATGGATATTCAGGTGAAAAAACTGGAGGTTGCCCGTAAAGGTAAGGATGGGTTGATTTGTATGGATAATATCCGTGCCGATATTGAAGTGGCTTTTTACGTTCGGGTTGGGGAAGCCGATGGTGAAATTATCAAAGTAGCGGAAATGGTTGGTTGTGACCGAGCTTCAGAGATCGATAAATTAAAGGAGCTTTTTGAGGCAAAATTTTCTGATGCGCTCAAGGCTGCTGGTAAGCAAATGGAATTTGCAAACCTCTATACTGAGAGAACAAAATTTCGAGATATGGTTGTGGATCAGATTGGCGATGATTTGAATGGTTATCTACTGGAGGATGTGGCGATCGATTACTTAGAGCAAACGGCCCGGGAGGATCATGATCCTAATAATGTTCTGGATTCACAAGGAATTGAAAAGATTAACCGTATGACCGCCTCCAAAGAGGAGGAAACTAACAAGCGGACTCAGGAGCGGGATGTGGAACTTAAAAATCAAAACGTGCGGGCTGAAATGGAGAAGCGCGAATTGGATAAACAGAATGAGGCAGACTTGGCGGCTCAAACTCGTCAGGTAGAGGAAGCCAAAGCACTTCAATCTGCAGAGGCTCAGAAAGTGGTGCAGGGGCAACGTGAGGTATCTGAAAAGGCCGAGATTGAGGCCAACCAACATATTGAAGAACGCAAAGTGGAGCAGGATCGTGTAGTGATGAGTGCCACCTATGCAAAGGATCAGGATTTATTGCGACTGGAGCAGGAGAAGATTGAGGCAGGCGAACAGGCGACAGTGGATCGCGAGCGTCGCATTGGTTTGGCCCAACAAGAAAAAGAGGCCAGAGTTATTGAAGCGGCCTTTGGGGTAGCTGAAAGTAAGGCCGGACTGGAGGCTAAAGAAAAAGAAGTGACCGTCCAAGCCCAACAAAGAATGGATGCTGAGGCGGATATGTCGGCTGATCGTGCCAAGCGGGTAATGCTTATTGAAGCAACGGCCAACGCTGAAGCAGAGCAGAAACGTGATACCGTAGCTGCGGCAGCCGAGAAGGAAGTCCGTCAGCAAAAAGCTGAAGCAGCCCAAATTGAGGAGCGCACCAAGGCTTTGGCCGAGAAGGAAGCAGCGGATCACAATGCTGATACGATTCAGGTCACTGCGGATGCTGAGTCCAAGGCAAGTGAGAAGCGCCGCCACGCAATGGAGCAGGAGGCTGAAGGAACTGCGGCGATGCAGGCAGCTCCGGCCATGGCTGAGGCTCGTGGCGTGGAAGCGATGGCGCAGGCTAAGAAGGCTGATGCGGAAGCAGAAGAAGCTCAGGGGCTGGCCGAGGCAACGGTGTTGGCCAAACAAGGTGAAGCCTCCGGATTGGCTAAGGCTGCTGAAGGCGAGGGTGAGGCAAAGGGAATTTCAGCCAAAGGTAAAGCCGAAGGAGCAGCTATTCAGGCAGTGAAACTGGCTGAGGCTGAAGGTACTGAAAAGATGGGTCTAGCTCAGGCCATATCGAAAACCGAGATGGCGAAGGCCATTGAGAAGTTTAATAAGGCTTCTCAAGATCACGAAGAATTTCGCCTGCAACTCGATAAGGATAAGGCGGTGGATCTGGCCGGAATCGATGTGCAGAAGGATATTGCCGAGGCGCAAGCCCGAGTGGTTGGCGAAGCGCTCAAGAGCGCGAACATCGATATTGTTGGCGGTGAAAACGACTTCTTCGAGAAGATTGTACAGTCAGTCGCTCAAGGCAAATCGGTCGATCGATTGGTAAATAACAGTCAGGCTATTACTGATGTGAAGAATACCTTCTTCAATGGCGACCCGGATTATTTCAAGACTCAACTCCGTGGTTGGATTGATGATCTCGGTATTTCCTCAGCGGATGTGCAGAATTTGACCACTTCAGCACTGTTGACCAAGTTGATGACCAAGGCTGATGATAGTGGTTTGAAATCCATTATCCGTCAGGCCCAAGCAGCCGTGAAGGAGACTGGGATTGGAGACATCACAGCTGGCACATTCCTGACGAGTTCTTCCAAGAAATAGTTTTTGCGTTCCGGCTCGGCTTGGCCGGGCCGGGAACGCATGGATTACAAATCCATGGCGGACCCTACTGATAGCGGATCGACTCCAGAAGGCGCACCTGCTGCGCTTCAAGGCGGAGCTTATGACCTGATCAAACAAAGGCTCAATGATCAGGGGGCACAGTTGCGTGCCAAGCTCGGCAGTCTGGATGAGAAACGTGCCTCTGTCTTTGGTTCACGCAAGCTTGAGCTAAAAAAGATGGACAGAGTGTCTACTCAGCTCTCGTGTGAGCCGCGTGACATGGTTCAGCTGGGGCATAACCGATTTCTCTTCGGTTTTAATGTAAATCTCGGGCTTAAGCAGGGTCAGTTGAGTGATGTTTTCGCTTCCTATAATTACAATGAGGAAGAGCAAAGCTTTGCTGAAAGTGATCTGGGGATGCTTGATGATCCAGATTTTAAAGACTCTTTCGATCGTCTGTTTAAAATTAACGAGTCGGCCACCTTTCACCGGTTTGCTTTGGTTGAAAACCATCTCTTTATGGTTTTTCGGGTTGGGTCTAGTGTGGATGATATTCAAGTATTTAAGTGGCTCTACAGAGACGGGCAGTTGAGTTATGAGGATGATCGTAGTGCTCCGGAGTACCTGCAAACCTTTCCTAGTCAGTATAATTTTCAATGGAACACGCCCTCGCGCAGTGCCGTAAAGCATGGTGATAACCCTCACGTTTCCATTGAAGATCGTGTGTTTGTAGAGTGTGTGGGAGGGGATCTTACCATTAAGGTCGAGGACAACACGTCTACCGGCGACGGCATCTACGCGGAGGAAGTGGAGGATCGTAACCAGAAGGTAGACGATGCAGAGATAAAGTATGCGATTCAAGGTTCTCTGATTCTTCTAAAGGTGACCCCTTTCCGGGAGAAAGCAGCGCGCTATTTTATCTTTAATGAAAAACTTCAGGCAGTGCATCGGGTTGATTCATTGGGTCAGGCCTGCGTGCTTCTGCCAGAAGAGCACGGATTGATTTTTCCCGATGGTTACTATTTGCAGACCGGCGAGCTAAAACAGTATGAGGGGGATTTGGGTGAAATGATGCTTGAGCGCACGGTCGTTTCCCCCAATGGAGAGGATTATCTGTATGTATTTTTCAACCGTATGAACGGGCTGTATGCACTGATGCCCTACCGGTTGATTGAACAGGAAGTTACTGAGCGGATTGCTTGTAATGGTTTTTCCCTTTTTCCCAATGGAGATTTGGTCAGTTTTCGGGCGGAGGAGGAAGCCATAAAGCATCACATGATTCAACTGCGTCAGTCGCCGTTTTATCAGCCTGGTTTTGAACCGGAGAGTGGAGATCGGGATTCATTTTTGTTTCAGGTGGGCAATAAGGCAGTGGTCCGGGCGATGGCCGAATGTAATGAGGTGTTGATTCTGATTCAGAAGGAATCTCCCTATGCAGATCTTTATGCGGATATGGCGTCCAAGGCACAGAGTGTTCCTGATACTTATACCTGGCTGGGATCTGAGGAAGGTTTTGGAGTGGCCGATATACTGAAGACGGTTGCTGAAACTGCTGAAAAGGCGATTGCCGAATTTGATAAGGTGCGGAGGTTGCGGCTTGAGGCTAAAGAAAAGACCAGCGAAATTCAAAAGAGAGCTAAGACACTTTTTAATCAGGTAGGCCGGGCTGACTTTCGATCAGTGGATGATTTTGTTGAGAACTTGGGAGGTCTGCGCCGGATGCGCGGTGAGATCATTACCCTCAAGGATGAGGTAAGGTTTATTGATAAGGCGCAGATGGAGACGCTAGAGGCTCAAGTGAAAGAGCAAGTGGAGGAGTTGTCGCAGAAATGTGTGGCCTTTCTTTTGCAACCCGAATCACTCGATCCATACCGGGAGCGTTCAGAGGAACAGCGGGCTAAGGTCGATACGGTTACCAAAGTTTCTGAGGGTAAGGAGCTGGAAGAGGAAATTACAACGGCTGGGTCCGATCTTGAGATGTTGATCGATATTGTTCGCAGTTTGTCCATAGCTGATACAACCGAACAAACTCGGATTGTGGAGGCTATTACGGCGATTTATCAGGTAGTCAATCAGGTTAAGGAAGCGCTTAAGAATAAGATGCGAACCCTGATGACGGCTGAGGGGGCGGCACAATTCAATGCACAGATTCTCCTGTTGAGTCAGACAGCAGTGAACTATCTGGACATGTCAGATTCGCCCGAGAAATGCGATGAGTATTTCAACAACATCCTCAACCAGTTAGAGGATTTGGGTGGTGATTTTGCAGATTTTCCAGAGTATATAGAACAACTTGACCAGAAACGTGGTGAGCTGGAAACGGCCTTCGAGCAAAAACGTTTGCAGCTGGAGGAGACGCGCAATCGTAAGGCCACCGCCCTTGTTTCTTCAGCTGATAGGATGCTCAAGAGTATTGAGCATAAGCTGGGGACCTTTGAAGATGTTAATGACATCAACGGTTACATGGCCAGTGACCGGATGATTGACTCCCTGCGCGAGCGAGTAGAGGAGTTGCAGGAACTCGATAAGGCCGGCGAGGCAGAAGGGTTGCTCTCCCAGCTAAAGAGTGTGCACGAGGAGGCGGTGAGGCAGCTCAAGGATAAGCAGGAACTGTATGTCGATGGTCAGAATGTTATCCAGTTCGGTAAGCATAAATTTGCCGTTAACGCTCAGCCTTTGGATTTGACTATGGTGCGACGGGGGGAGGACCAGTTTCTCCACCTCACAGGTACCCAGTATTTCGACGAGGTTTCTAACGAGGATTTTCTGGCCACCCGTGAAGTTTGGAACCAGCAGGTCATTTCTGAGGATAAGGAAATATATCGAGCCGAGTATCTCGCTTATCTAATTTGGCAAAAGCTTGAGAAAGAAGGGCTGGAGCGGATGACTGAAGTGGCCGAGATGAAAGCTGAAGACCGCCTGAAATTGGTTCAGGATTTCATGGGCGATCGTTATTCAGAGGCTTATACTAAAGGTATCCATGATCAGGATGCGGGGAAAATTTTATTGGCATTACTTGACACTCAGGAGGCTCTTAAGTTAGCACGCTACTATCCGCGCTCACGGGCTTGTGCGGCAGTGTTCTGGCACAAGTTCTGCGATGCTGAAACGCAAAAGCTCATGTTGGCTCGACTTGAGGGATTTGCTGCCCGTAATGAGGTTTTCCCAGGAGACCCCACCCAGACAGATTATGTGCGGGAACTGCAGGAGATGGTTATTCAGTTTATCGAGCAGACAGGACTGTTCCCGCCAGAGGATGCTGAGCCGGCTGGGGAATATCTTTTTTATGAACATACCAACGGGCGGGACTGGGTGGTGAGTCAGGAGGCTGATAGCTTGCTTGCTGAGTTTGAGCGTCATCTGGTTAAGAAGGGTAGTGAGGCTGATTTTGCTAAAGCCCAGAAACCCCTTAAAGCTGATCCTTATAGTCACTATCAACTTGTAAGGGATTGGGTTCGTGGCTTTTTACTGGATCGTAATGGGGCTAATAAATATCTCGAGGAAGTTGCTGCTCTGATTTTCTGTGGTCACCACCATAAACAGGCGGTCGTGAAGGCTTCAACCGAGCAGGTTATTGAGGGTATTCAGGGAGCTCATGATGCAGTGCAGGAAGGGGGCAATTATCCGTTTGATTATTTGTCTTTCCGCGAAAAACTTGGCGACTTTACTCGCAACTCAGTTCCCCGTTTTGAACAGTATCAAGATCTGAAACAAAAGCTTATCGAGGAGGAAAAGGGACTATTGCGCTTGCATGAGTTTGAGCCACGAGTCCTCTCGTCCTTTGTTCGCAATCAATTGGTTGATGAGGTATATCTTCCGATTGTGGGCGATAATCTCGCCAAACAGATTGGTGCAGCTGGAGATGCAAAACGTACAGATTTGATGGGGCTTTTGCTTCTTATTTCACCACCGGGCTACGGTAAGACGACTCTCATGGAGTATTTGGCTAATCGGATGGGATTGATTTTCATGAAGATAAACGGTCCGGCTTTAGGGCATGAGGTGTCTTCGTTGGATCCCGAAGAGGCACCCAATGCGGGGGCGCGGGAGGAGGTCAAGAAACTCAATCTCGCATTGGAGATGGGTGACAATGTGATGATTTACGTTGATGATATCCAACATTGTAATCCGGAGTTTCTTCAAAAATTTATCTCCCTTTGCGATGCGCAGCGCAAGATTGAAGGTGTGTGGCGTGGGCAACCCAAGACCTACGATATGCGTGGTCGACGTGTGGTGGTCGTGATGGCAGGTAATCCCTACACTGAGAGTGGTGAAAAATTCCGGATCCCGGACATGCTTTCCAACCGTGCAGATACTTATAATCTGGGCGATGACATGAAGGGTCGTGAGCAGGCCTTTGGGGGTAGCTACATTGAAAATGCGGTAACTTCAAACCAGGTTCTTCAACCTCTTGCTAAGGCTTCCCAGAAGGATATTCAGGCCTTTATTCGCATGGCCGAGACAAAGCAGCGCGAAGGAGTTGAGTTACAGGGTAATTTCTCTGCTAATGAACAAGAGGAACTGCTTACAGTACTTGAGAAATTGATAGTTCTTCGCGATGTGGTGCTAAAGGTAAATCAGCTTTATATTAAGAGCGCCGGGCAAAATGATGCTGACCGGACCGAGCCTGCCTTCAAAATGCAAGGTTCCTACCGTAACATGAATCGAATGGCAGAGAAGGTTCTGCCGATGATGAATGAGCAGGAGTTAATGGATCTTGTTCTAGATCATTACAAGGGGGAAAGCCAGACATTGACAACTGGCGCAGAAGCGAACTTTCTTAAGTTCAAGCAGATGATCGGCGTGATGAGTGAGGAAGAAGAGCAGCGTTGGGAGCACATTAAGGAAACCTTTACCCGAGGGCAGTTCTTGGGTGGTGGTGATCAGGATGATCCTGTGGGTAGAGTCGTTAAGCAAATTGGGACTCTGGAGTTCGGAATGAAATCCATCCAAGGAACCCTTAAAGAAGAGCTTTCCAAACCTCAAACTACCAGGCTCGATTTGGGTGAGATGAATGAAAGTCTGGAGGGATTGCGCCAGACTTTGGCAGAAGGTTTGGCAAGCCAGAATATCGGAAGAACTGTTGCGCAGGGTGATGAGGGTGGGGTTGTTTCCACAGGTTCCGATATGTCTGAAATCAGCGGTGCCATAGAAAAATATCTGGAGCATTCCAGCCAGACGGCGGCCCAGTCTGATCAAAATCAAAAGATGCTAGCCGAGCGACAGCAGGCAATGATGGAGTTTATTGGGAAAAGCAATGAGCAATTGACTAATGCTCTTACTCACTCACAAGCGGCAGTTCAGGCTCAACAGTTGCAAGCAGCCCTGCAGCAGGTGGGTAATCTGTTTACCGATTATCAGAGACGCACTCGTGATCTGCAGGAGGAACTCAAGTCTGCTCAGCCGAGTGAAGTGGTAGTAGATCTCAGTGAACAGATGACCGCCAACAGTGATGAGCTTATTCAGCAGATCTTGGATCAACTACAGGCTGCGCAGCAGGAACAGCAACAGGGGCAAACCCCTGCTCTCGAACAGCCTGAAGAATAGTAGCTGTGCTTTACTTACCCTTGCCAGAGGGGAATGAGACATCAGGGAAACTGGTCCACTTTTCATCTTCCGGATCCTGAACGGTTGGCTCGATTACAGGTGGTAGAGGGGCTGGTTCTTCTTCGCCTTTCTGAGTTTCTTCCAAGCGGGTTGGTGCTTGCTCTTCTTGAGCAGTTTCAATTTCCTTTGCTGGTTCTTCTTTTTGAGATGAACTAAATGGAGAGCTGCTAATAAATGAGGAGCCACCCCCGGTGAAAGAGGAACTGCTTGATGCAAAAGAGCTGGTATTTTTTGAAGCAGTTGAGGGGGTGCTTATTCCACTATTAGATTTATCTTCCCATAAAACATGCACTGCAGGAACTAGACCCATCTCGAGGTGGACTTCGCTAAAGGTGAGTCGTCTCAAGTGTACCTTGTCTTCAAGAGCCTCTGCTTTAAAGAGGGAAGTAAGAACTGTTTTGACGACCTTGTCGTCCTCGTGCTGTTTGAGTAGTCGTTCTTTTTTGCTTACACCCATTTCCTTTTCCCGTTTTAGGACAGCGACTACTTTGGGGTTAAATCCCATTTCCAATTCTACGGCTTGGAGAAGGTATCCTGCATCCTTGAAAACCCGTTCGGAATTCTGGATTTTCTCTAGACTTTGCATCATCTTTTCCTCGCTGTCAGCCTTGAGGTCTTCAACGGTGTCTTCGACGTCTGCACGAATATCACGGATGGTTTCTGCTCCATCTTCAATCAGGGCGCGAATCTCTTCGGCCTTAGTTTTATAGGTTGTGACTTTGTTTTTCCATTTATCTAGAAATTTTGCCATGAGAATACCTTAGTTTAGGGGTTTGCCTGTAGCACGCGGGTTGTATGACTTTAGACCACGAAAGATTGGTAGGGAATCTTTTTTGTTTCATATTTTTTGGTTTTTCATTTGCGACTTGAATCCTGAACGATAGAATTGCCTCCTGCCCAGCGCACCCGCTAATTGCGGGCTAAAAGTATTCATATTATGAAGGATCACGAGGTCAAAACCCTCATGCAAAGTACGCTGGAGGACTTCCAGCTTTCCCGTAAAGAACGTGGTGAAATCCGCGACTTACTCGACAAAGTTAAGGGCGATGAGCAAAAACGTGCTCTTTATCGCAGTATGGCATTTGATGCTGCCCGAGAAGTCTTGGGCAAGGCTGATGCGGGGCAAAGGTATCAAACCTTGGATTGGTTGGAGGATGCGGTCAAGGCACTGCATCCGGCAGAAAATCTACCTGCGGCAGGAAAGGCCGGGTCCGATCATGCCTTCTTTAGTCCGGAAGATAATTGTGTGGGAAAAATTACCGAGATGTTTGGCCAGGCGAGATCCACTGTGGATGTATGTGTGTTTACTATTACAGATAATCGCATTGTGGATGCGATGGAGCGGGCCCATAAACGTCGGGTTCAAATTCGGGTAATTAGCGATGATGAAAAAGCAATGGATAAGGGATCGGATATTGATCACCTTGATCGTTTGGGTATTCCTGTTCGAGTGGATCGTTCTGAGCATCATATGCATCACAAGTTCGCAATTTTTGATAAAAGTAAACTCTTAACCGGTAGTTACAACTGGACGCGTTCAGCTGCGTTGCACAATGAGGAAAACTTTCTGATTACCAGTAATAGGGATCTGTTAAAGGATTTTACACGCATGTTTGATAAATTGTGGCGTGATTTCAGTTAGCACATGAGCCAAACTCGCCATCGCTCGCGTAACAACCCCAAAATTAAATTGCGGTTGCGGTTGCCGACTGATGGTTCTGTTGATTTAGACAAACTTCGGGCTTCCTTAGAGGCACGTTTGGAAAATCCACCGGCGCCGCCACAGCCAGCTGTAGATCCACCTCAGCCCGAAGTTGTATCGCCTGCAGAACCTCAGCCAGTATCCCAGCCTCAATCTCCGTCGGCTTGGTCATGGATTAGTAATAATGCACCCACAACCGTATGCTTATTTTCTGCGGTATTGGCTTTCTTTGTGGGTCTGATATATGTCGGGCAGAGAAGTGCCGGTGAAGGTAATGCTTCACCAATACTTTTGTGGTTTTTTGTTCTTAGTGTATGTTCCTTTCTCATAGCATTTGGGTTCGTTGTTTTCCGGCAGCTGAAGCGGGAGGGAACTGCTGCTGCCCATCATTGGACGCAAATCAAAGCCAACCCGAAAAAGATCTATGTGCCGCTTTTGGTTTTTGCCGCAGTGCTTGTTCTGGTTTTCTTTACTTTAACCTTTCTGCAATCTTCATCCAGTGAGATTGCTCAAGGTCAGGGAAAGACCGGGACAGTCACCCCGGCGCCTTCTCCGGGAAAGCAACCAGACGAGTCCAAGGAATCACCTCTCCCTCCAGAGATTCCGCCTACAAATAATGCAGTGAAGCCTCTTCCTCCTGACGTTGAAGTTCCGCTGAGGAAAAACCAAGAGTCAAAAAATTTAGAGAGAGATGAGAAAGTGATCGCCAAATCGTTTCGCCCTGAGGAGGGTTTTGGAGGTCGGCTAGTGGGAGTGTTCGGTGTAATGGTAATTCTAGGATGTTGCCTATTCCAATTAAAAAGGTTACGCAGAAAAGTATATCCTGATGCGGAGAAGTTTCAGGCGGGCTCAAAGACAGAATATTTTGAATTCACACGTGGATTTCGCACTTTTGTTGCTTCACAAGGGGCGTATGTATTGGTGTCTGCAGCTGTCGCTACCCCTCTCACTTTTGTGTGGGCAGGAGGGGTGTTTTCGGATGCGACCTTTTCAGGGTTTTTGCTAGGCGTATTTTTAGGCACTGGAGTTTCACTCTTGATGGTTCTGGGGGCAGGTGCAGCCGGGTTGGATTTAATGCCTCCTCTCGATAATTACCTGTCACCTTCAAGTGGAGGTTCGGCTACTTCTAGATTTATTAAACGCAAAGTCTGGCAAATGGTTCTTGGCGGCGTTGTTTTGGGTGGTCTAGGATATGCCTGCTTTCATGCCCCAATTAGCGATTGGTTTGGGTTGTTTTTGAAAAGAAATTTGGTATGGGGGCAATTGGTTTGTGCGTTTTGGTGGTCTGCAAATTTCAGCAGTCAGTTCAATAAAGATAAGAAAGTCCCTGTTCTGCCGCTGAAAAAGCCGGTTAAAATGTTGCCAACAAAGTGGGTTCCAGCGCCGGTTTTTATTTTGTTTAATTTGCCAGTGTTAATTGTTTTGGGATGTCTACTAGCGTTGCTTCCGGTAGCTTTTGGCGTTTCTTTGAAATGGATTTGGCTATGTTTCCCTCTGGGGGTTGCGATGGCTATCGCCCTTTCCGCTTTGGTGAAGCGTTATCCAAGGCTTTTACGTTATTGGCGTGGGGCGTTACTTTTTCCGGCCTTAGCTGCTACAGCTGTAGATTTACTTGTTTGGAGCGGTACGTTTTGGTTCTTTTTTATTACGTTAGCTTCGATGATGGCAATGGGGCTTAGTTTGAGTAATTCAAAGAAATCTGAGGAATCAATTAATGGAATGTTTATTTTGCCTGAAAAACGGAATGACTATCGTCCGGTCATTCATCCGGATAAGAATGGAGTGCAGATACGCTGGGGGAGTCTGGTGAGTGTTTCTTCGGTTGTGGTGCTATTGCTGGTTTCCTCCGGATCTTTTTTGTGGAGTGGCAAGTTGGCTTTGGAAAATCTTTTCCATAAAAAAGATGTAAGGTCTGTTGTTATTCGAGAGACTAATGCCAAGTCGCAGTCAACACCAACTATCCCGCAGCCGCCGCCAGATTTTTCCAACCTTTCTCGCGAAGTTCTTAAGGCAGAAATGTCCAAGATTATTTTATCAGATCAATCAAGTGCTTCCTACCAAATAGAGCTTATTAATGGCTGGAGAATATTTGCTGCTGAAAAAAGTTTAACTGCTCAGTACAATCTTGCCCTTGCATATTATGATTGGGCTCAGACTAAGGTTTTACCATATTCAATTAATGAGCATGCTTCTTCATGGGAAAAGGCGACGACCCATTTTCAATGGAAGAGAAACAAATTAATTAGCGAGAGAAATAATGCATCTAAGAATGCTCGACTTTGGTTTGAAAATGCTGGTGAGCAGGGCCATGATCTTTCCTGCTACAATGCGGGGGTTTTATTTCTTAACCAGAAATCTCTCAATGAAGCTATGTTATGGTTTAGTAAAATCAAAGATCCAGAAATCATTGAGAAGTATTCAATATCCGATTTAATCGACTTACATAAGAGAAGAGGCGAAAAAACAATCGATTTTTTGAGTGAAAAAGGTGTTGGTATGTTTCCGTTGGAGCTGGATCGTTCTGAAGAAATCAAGATTCAGCCATCGCCTTAATTCGTAGCAATTATTCTTCTTGGTTGCTTTTGGGAGAGGGTGAAAAGAGCTTCAGCATAAGCTTCATATTTCTGTAACACCACTTGTTTTTAATTAGATAGTGCAGAGACGTAACTATTGAATAGCCTTGAAATTTCAGGCATCCAAATAGAGACTGTATATGCTGATGGGAGTTCGTGCATTTCAATTTTTTCTGGTTATAGCGCTAGCAAGTGGATTACCTGTGAGCGCGGCTTCAGTTACTCAGCATGATGCCGTTCCCGTGCTGCTACGCCGGTGCGTGATGTGTCATGGGCAGGATTTAAAAGAGGGTGAGTTGGATTTAAGGACCAAGGCATCAATGTTGGCAGGTAAGGCGTTTGTTTCAGGCAAACCAGATCAGAGCAAAATGATACAACGGATTGTTTCACGCGAGTGTCCTCCTGATAAAACCATTAGTATGGCTGGGATTGAGCGTATGGGGAGTCGGGAGCTTCAAATATTACGCGACTGGATTAGTTTCGGGGCTCCGGAAGTTGAGCAGAACTTTGAACGTGTTAAAATTGATCCGGAATCTAGAAAGCACTGGTCGTTTCAAAAGCCACGCCGCCCTGAGGTGCCGGTTTATAAGGCAAGCCTCGCAACATCCTTTACGCCGATTGATTCATTTTTGCTTGCGAAGTTGAAGGAGAAGGGCCTTGGATTTACGAGTGAGGCAGAGAAGTTGACGCTACTACGGCGGGTAACCTACGATCTTACCGGGCTCCCGCCGACCGTGGAGGAGATGAGCCAATTCATCCAGGACGAAAGCCCGAGTGCCTACGAGAAGGTTATTGATCGGCTTTTGGCTTCATCGGCTTATGGCGTGCGATGGGGACGACATTGGCTGGACATGGCCGGTTATTCTGATTCGGAGGGTAAACGCAATGCAGACATGATTCGCAATTATGCATGGAAGTACCGCGACTATGTCATCAAGGCTTTTAATGAAGACAAGCCATACGACGAGTTTTTAATCGAGCAAATTGCAGGTGATGAATTGGTGGATTATGCGGATGTGGATGCGGTTAATGAAAACGTCATTGAAAAGTTGGTTGCTACCGGTTTTTTAAGGATGGCTCCCGATGGTACTAGTGCTAATCCCGTGAATCGTGTTGAAGACCGGTTGGAGGTAATTAGTGATGAATTGCAGATATTGGCCGGAGGGGTTTTGGGTTTAACTATGGATTGTGCGAGGTGTCATGATCATAAATACGATCCTATTAGTCAGCGTGACTATTATTCTTTTGCTGCGATATTTAAAGCAGCTTACGATGAATACAATTGGCTTACGCCTCAGCCTTTTAGGAATCAGTGGGCTGGTAGTACTCGCCGGCACTTACCGGTTGCCATGCCTGCAGAAAGGAGAGCGATAGAGCTTCATAATGAAAAAATCGAATCCCAGCTGAAGCTGTTGGAAGATAAGCTTAAGTCAACCAAAGGGCCGGCACGAAAGGACCTTAAGAAAAAAATTGATGAACAAAAAGTGAAGATAAGATCAATGCCCCTGATCCGTGCTTTATGGGATCGGGGACAGTCGTCACCTACCTATGTAAACCTAAGAGGCAACCCGGGTAGTCCGGGAGTTTTGGTTAAACCGGCCATTCCACGCGTTTTTACAGATGAATCTTTTAGTCCTGCCAAAGCTGTTGGAAAAAATAAAACAGGTAATCGTTTGGCTCTCGCACGCTGGATGACCGATCCAGACCACCCCTTAACGGCTCGCGTGTGGGTGAATCGCGTGTGGAAACACCATTTTGGAAAGGGTATTGTTTCCAGTCTTGATAACTTTGGGAAATTGGGAGCACCCCCTACGCACCCAAAATTACTTGATTGGTTGGCAGTGGATTTGGTTGAGAACAACTGGAGTATCAAGCATTTGCACCGTCTAATATGTATGAGTAGGGCGTACCGACAATCATCTGTTATTAGTCCGGTTGCTGCTAAGCATGATTCGGAAAATAAGTTGCTTTCGCGTATGCCGATGCGTCGGCTAGATGCCGAGGAAGTTCATGATGGCCTACTTGCCGTTGCTGGCAGATTGGATATGAGAATGGGCGGTGAGCCTGATGAGGTTCAAGTTTATGGACGAAGTTACATTACGGCTAAGCCAGGGGAAAGCGGTTGGCGGCGTAGTATATACATACGTCAACGCCGTATTCACACAATGACCCTTCTTCAAACTTTTGATTTACCCTCAATGAATCCGAACTGTGTCGAGCGAGTCAATTCGACGGTGGTACAACAGCCTTTATACTTACTGCATGATAAAGTGATTCATGGATTGGCTCGCAAGCTGGCCTCTAATATATTAAATGAGACTAAAGGAATGGAGGAGGCCGTAATATTGGCTTACAAAAAAATTATAAATCGTACCCCGACAAGAAAAGAGCTCAAAGGTCTGGTTGAATCATTGGATGAACTAGAGCGTCAGTTTGTAATGGCTAAAGAGACTGGTCAAAAAAATAAGGCGTTGGCAGCGGTTTGCCACGCATTATTTAACTCAGCAGCATTTTTGCACGTGGACTAGGGTAATGAGCTTGAGCAATATCAATAGAAGAACATTTTTTGACCGTGTAAGTGATGGTTTATACGGGGTCGGGTTATCGACGCTATTGATGCAGGATTTATACGGTGAAAAGCCCCATCACAGTGCTCCTTTACCCACTAATATCAGGCCTCGCAGGCCGCATTTTGCGCCCAAGGCCAAGGCGGTTATTCAATTTTGTATGCAGGGAGGGCCTTCACAAGTGGATCTTTTCGACCCTAAACCTGCGCTGGAAAAGTATCATGGAAAAGATGCGCCTGAAGAGTTTACTAAGGTAGCAGCAGCGGGTCGCAGTATGAAAGGGAAGGTCATGCGGAGCCACTGGAAGTTTAGCCAGCATGGCCAGAGTGGAGCATGGGTGAGTGAGTTGCTTCCGCATACGGCAAAGGAGATTGATCAAATTGCAATTATTCGTTCGATGTACAGCGTTCACGAGAATCATGAGCCGGCATGTTATAAGTGGCAAACGGGAGAGACTTTTCCTGGGCATCCGACAATGGGGGCCTGGATCACATATGGTTTGGGGAGTGTAAATCAAAACCTCCCAGCATATGTGGTTCTTGCTGACCCCGACAATAAATTTGCAGTTAATGGTGTCGAGAATTGGATGAGTGGCTATCTGCCTCCACTTTTTCAGGGTACTTCCATTAAGAGTGAGGGCACTCCTATGCTTCATTTGAAGCCTGATTACACGGAGCCCGCTGGAGTTACTGCAGCTAAACGCAATCTTATTAATGCATTAGACCAGTTACACAAGGTCAAGCGTCCAAATCAACCTGTTTTAGATTCACGGATTGCCAATTATCAAATGGCAGCGCGGATGCAGGTTGAGGCGACTGAGGCACTGGATGTCTTCGAGGAGAATGAGGCAACTCGTGTGATGTATGGAGTTGGCGAAAAGGTGACCGATAATTTTGGCAAACGCTGTATAATGGCCCGTCGGTTGGTTGAACGGGGAGTTCGGTTTGTGCAGATATATCCTCAAGGCCAGAAATGGGATAATCATAATGAGATTAAGAAAACGCTTCCGGCTGCTTGCCGGGAATCTGATAAACCATGTGCGGCACTCCTTCGTGATCTGCGACAACGTGGATTGCTCGATGATGTGTTGGTGCTTTGGGGAGGAGAGTTTGGTCGTTTACCCATGGCTGAGGGCGATTATGCTAAGGCTGGTCGTGATCATGGGCCAAGTGGCTTTACTAACTGGATGGCTGGCGGAGGAGTAAAAGGCGGAGTGGTGCATGGAGAGACAGATGATATTGGGTTTGGCGCAGTGAAGGATCGGGTTAGTATTCAGGATTGGCACGCAACGATCCTGCATCTATTGGGAATGAACCATGAGAAACTCTATTTTGATCGTAATGGTTTGCATGAGCGTTTGACTCATACCCATCCTACGCGGGTGGTTAGTGAAATTCTCACCTAGGTCACGGCTTTTCAGAGCAAACGATAAGACTCCTTATTCCATATTGGGCTCAATGTTTTCGTTTATTAGAACGATGCCGCGTTTCAGTTTTGCTTGTTTCAGATCGGCTAAATCCGCATACAAGTTTGGCGTAAGTAGAGTGGCGAATGTAAGAAATGAGTAGAGGAGGAAAACCTTCATAATTTGTGTTTATTCCAGTGGAACTGAAATTAAATTATGGATTGCTTTGCTCAAGATGCAACACCTAGATTAATTTCGCTTTGCGGCTTTATTAAAAAAAGAATTAATCATTTACTTCCGCTGTTATCGCCAGCTGCACCGCTGCGTTCAAAGGCATTTCATTGATTCCTAAGGCCAGACGGGTGTGTATTCCTTTTTCTCCAAAGATTTCAACAATTAGATCGGAGGCTCCATTGATCACCTGAGGGTGGCCACGAAAACCCTCTGCGCTGTGCACATACCCTTCGATGCGGACTATCTTTTGTATTTCATCCAGATTGCCGGTGGCGGCTTTGAGTTGGGCGATAGCGTTCAAGGCACATTGGCGGGCTGCCTGATATCCATCCTCCTTTGATAATTCTGAACCCACCTTACCTTCATAGGCGATCAGGCCATCACGGAAAGGCAGTTGGCCTGAGGTAAAAATTAGATTTCCTGTTTGAATCCAGGGTTGATAGGCGGCTACGGCAGTAGGGGCTTCAGGTAAAGTGATACCTAATTCTTCAAGCTTGGTTTTAATGCTCATAAATTATTTGCCGGAGTCAGGGCTGGAACTGCAGAGCGTTAAGGTTCACGTTATTTCAATGGGGCTTCAGGGTCATATCCCACATATCGATATGAGAGGATTCTCCGCTAATAATAAGAGAATATTGGATTTGGCGCGTTTTTTACGCCCTTTGGCTGTCTTGCTAATTGGTGGAAAGGCCATTACTCCGAGGTTTGTTCTTTAGCAGTCAAAGAAAATGCACGCCTTATCATGTAGAAATAATGGCATTCTCTTCAGGCTAGTCAACTTTGGATATACCGTTTATTTTTTCTCTATGAATTCAACGTTTAACTCGATTGCCCTCTCCTTGTTGTTTGCTGGAATTATTTTGGCTGAGGATTCTGTCCCTAAAGCATTTATTAACGGAACTGGGCCCGGATGGCGTTCGTTAACAGAAAATGATTTTACCAATGTTAATTGTAATGAGGACACGTGGACTTTTGAGAAAAACGGTTTGATAAAGTGTACGGGGCGTCCGGTGGGAGTAATTCGTACTAAGAAAATGGTTACTAACCTTGAACTTGTTGTGCAGTGGCGTCACCTAAAGCATGCCGGTAATTCAGGCGTTTTCCTTTGGGCAATTCCAGAGAGCATAAAAAACCTTGAACAAGGCAAGGGGCGTTTGCCTGCCGGTATTGAAGTGCAAGTATTGGACTTAGGTTATGAAACGAATTGGGAAAAAGGTAAGGGTAAGCCTTCAGACTGGTTTACCAGTCATGGCGATGTATTTCCCACAGGCGGAGCAAGAATGAAGGCTTTCACCCCGCAGATTACCTACACTAAGGAGGATGGATCCAAGTACACCGTTGGTAAGCCTAATAGTAGCAGGAGTTTTCCAACTAAGCGCCTCACCAAGGGCGTAGGTGAGTGGAATCATTATTATATCCGTGCAATTAATGGTGAGGTTCGCCTTTGGGTAAATGGAGTAGAAGTTTGTGGAGGAACAGGTTGCAAACCAGCAACGGGTTATCTATGCCTTGAAAGCGAAGGGGCCCCCATTGAGTTTAGGGGTTTACGTATACGAGAGTTGCCTTAGACAAAGATATCTTTGGCTAAGATTCCGGATTCATCGATTAGCCTGAAATCCCGGCTTAGGTGTTGGTATGCTAAGCGTTCGATGTCTATACCCATGATGGGAAGGAGGGTGCCATTTAAATCATGGATGGTGTAGAAATCTTTAACTGCGTAATAACCAAATTCGTCAGTTTTAACTGCTAGGAAGGAGATTTACCCAAATTTGGAATCTGTAGGCGGAGCACGCTGACTGGAAGCTTTGAAAAAGGTTTTTTACTCAATTAGCTTATTTATTTTTTGCAATTAGTTTTTTCAGCTCTTCTTGCATTTCTGGAATGTTAAATTCATGTGGGCCCCGACCGCCTTTGTAGGCAATGCGCCCATCCTTACTGATTATGTACATTCGGTCAGGCATAGCGTCAAAGCTCCGAGAGACGGTGTCATCAATATCGTCCACTAAAAGAGGGATGGTGAGGTTGAGTCCAGCAGAGCAGGTTAGGGCTATCTGTTGTCGCTCGCCGTAGGTTGTAGGTTGTGCGATATTTAATGGTGAAGGACGCGATGATCCCAATGGGTGTGCTTCCCGGATATACACCCAGTAGAAGTCAGCCTGTTTTCCATATGTTTCGTATGCTTGTTGGAGGCGCCCGGCCTCACGAGAGAAAGGGCCTCACGTATAGGAACCGAAAATAATTACTGATAGCCGTGTAATCTTGTCAAATTCAAGCGACCCTTTTTGGGTTATGAATTCAGCTGACACCTTCGGAGCCGGGGTTCCTACTTTGGGTCCACGATCTGGGCGACCACTAGAGGAGCGTTCTTTGCTGCGCCTCCAAGCTTGCCATTCCTCAGCACTTACGTTGCCATCTTTATTCGTGTCGCTTTCATTTAGAATTGTGTCGAAGAATTTTTGCCATTCCTTGGAGTTAAGTGATTTGTCTTTGTCACCGTCTATGGCCGAAAACAGCTGTTGAGCTAGGTTGGGACTGCTTCCTTGATTCGGTCTTCGGAATCCCCCGCCTGAACTCCCTCTTCCTCCTGACCCACCGCGCATTCTGTTCTGGCGCATATCTTCACGTTCCTCAGGGGAAAGAAAATTGTTCTTATCTTTGTCGAATTGGTCGAACATTTCCTTGGGGCCCGGAAATTCTTCACGAGAGATTTTGCCATCTCCATTAGCATCCATTTGACGTCCAAATCCTCCCCCTCTTTGCTGTTGGGCATGCAGGATCGAAGATCCTATAATCAGTACCAACCAAAATTCTAATACTCGGCGCATGCTTTTATTTGGCCTTTTTTTGGTGGCTTGGCTAGATAATTCAATGAATAATTCGCTGTATGAACCGTGCGGTTTCTTTCTTTATATTCGTTGGGCTGGGTTTTGGTTCCTTCTCGGCTGAAAAGCTTTCCAGTGGATTAATTGCCAAGGGAACTAAATGGGAAACTTTCTACTATCAGCGTGACAGTGGAGTTAAAGGGCCGGTTGTTTTTATTACCGGAGGTGTACATGGAAATGAGCCAGCAGGTGCCCGTGCAGCCGAACAAATTCGCCATTGGAAAATCAAAAAAGGGCGTCTTATTGTGGTTCCCAAGGTAAATAAGCCTGGGTTAATGGCTGATATTCGTTACTTACCAGGTAAGCCAAAGGATCTCAGGGATTTAAACCGGAATTTTCCCAAGACCAATCAAGAGCCTACAGCTAAGGACATGCCAGCTTCCGCTTTATGGGAATTGTTGAAGACCTCACAGCCGGATTGGTTTATAGATTTGCATGAAGGGTATGATTTTCATCAAATTAACTCTGATTCGGTTGGCTCGTCCATTATCGATGTAAAAGGAGAATTGGCTGATGCAATTGTACCCAAGATGTTGGAGGTAGTGAATGCCACTATAACTGACAAGAAGAAAAAACTCGTGCGTTTGCGTTACCCGGTCAATGGAAGCGTGGCACGGGCGGTTTATGAAAGACTCGGGGCGGCTTCCATGATTCTAGAGACTACAAAAAAAGATCAGCCAATTTCCAAGCGTACAAGACAACACCGACTTATGGTTCATACACTTTTAATGCACTTGGGCATGGTTAATAAGGAAACTGCACACGTTTTTGTGCCCTCAAAAACTGAAGGTATAAAGATTGCTGTTTATGATGCTGGTGGAGTGGGTGGGAGTGGTCCGCGAAATTTGGATAAGGTTTTTACCGGTAAAAAAGTCATCATAAGACGTGTGGGAGCAGTTGATATTAGAGTCGGGGTTCTGGATCAATTTGACTTGGTGATTTTCCCGGGGGGTAGTGGGAGCAAGCAGGCTGCGGCACTTGAGGTAGAAGGTCGTGAGGTGGTAAAGAAGTTTATTAATCAGGGAGGAGGGTATGTTGGTATATGCGCTGGAGCTTATTTAGCGGCTTCCAATTACCAGTGGTCCTTAGGTATCAGTAATCATAAGACCTTTTGTGAATCGATTGATTTGCCGGAGATTGGGCGCAAGAGCATGTGGTATCGTGGTGCATCGGCGCCAGTAAAGATGGAGCTTACGGAGGAAGGCAGGAAAATACTAGGTAATGTAAAGGGGGTCTTTGATGTTCGTTATCACAATGGTCCGATTATGTCTGCTATGGGTAAGGAAGGGGTGGGACATTTTCGTAGTTTGGCAACTTTTCGTAGTGAGGTCTCGAGGTACAAGCCGCAGGAAGGAACGATGGTCAACACGCCAGCGATTATTGTGGGTGAATTTGGTAAAGGGCGGGTGCTCTGCATTAGTCCACATCCTGAATCTACACCTGACCTCTACAAGCTAGTTCGAAATGCGATTCGATGGACGGTTCCTAACAAGTAAACTTGTTGGCATTGTGAAAATGCTCGCAAAATAGTTGATTTTGTTGCATGAAGTAGACCGATGGACGCGGAGATTCGGAACGCGCAAGGAGAAAAACTCGATTATTCTTTTCATGCAGCGGCGAGTGAAAGCCCTTTTACGGTGATCATTGGACATGGGGTGACCGCCAATAAGGATCGATCCTTTTTGGTTACTCTTGCAACCGGTCTGGCAATGGCAGGTATTCCGACTTTGCGGTTTTCTTTTTCGGGTAATGGTGATTCAGAAGGTCGATTTGAGGATTCCTGTATTACCAAGGAAGTGGAGGATTTGGGGACGGTCATAGATGTAGTTCACGGGCAGGGCCGGAAGATTGCGTATATCGGTCATAGCATGGGTGGTGCAGTCGGAGTAAAACGTGCGGCAACGGACCCACGGATTGAGCTTCTGATTTCTTTGGCAGGAATGGTTCATACCAAAAAATTTGCTGAGGTAGAGTTTGGCGAGGAAACTCCTGGTGAAGGGTGTATGTGGGGTAAGGAGGAATGTCCTTTATCTGAATCCTTTATCGCTGATATGAATTCTATCGACAGTGTCTTGGATCTCGGAAGCCAAGTGAAAGTTCCGTGGTTTCTAGTGCACGGAATAGTTGATGATGTGGTGCCGATAGAGGAATCACGTGAGATATTTTCTCTAGCCAACGATCCCAAGGACCTGTTGGAAATCAAGGATTGCGATCATGTATTCGATCCGGAGACTGACCCAGATTCTTTACCGACGATGGTGAGTGCGGTTAGCTCTTGGTTGATGCCTAGAACTATGCCGGGAATGGCACCCCCAGCTTAGTCATACTTCTATAAAATAGGGATTGTTGACAACTTTTCGCTCTTTTATCCTTTGTGTCATATTCTTGGCACATTCTATGCGACACCCTTGGCATTATGTTTGAGTAAGATCGGAAAACCCCCGAAAACTCGGATAAACTTGGCCTATATGAGTGATAATTGCGCAATGTATGAGTGAGACTCACGCATAAAAGCCAAAAACCCAACAAAACAGGAGACAAATCATGAAATTGATGAAAGAAATTCGGAAACTGGTCCCCACTCATAAGGCTGGTTTCACGCTTATTGAGCTCTTGGTAGTTATTGCTATTATTGGCATTTTGGCTTCCATGCTGCTTCCCACGTTGGCTAAGGCCAAGAAAAAGGCAAACCGGATGAAATGTGCGAGTAAACTCGGCACAATCGGTAAAGCTTACGCAAGTTATGCGACTGATTCAGGCGGCTTCTACCATTTGGATGACCCCGCACTGGCCCAACGAAACGCAAATCTTTTAAGAGCTAAAGGTTGGCGTGATTGGCAAAATCCATACCAGATATGTGGATGGTTCCGCGGTTACTCCTATGTTGATAGTTTGCAATCTACGGCAGCGTTGAGCTCACCTTCTGATGCCAGAGCTGATGCTAATAATCAGCGACGTTCTTATGGAAGCGGTCGGGATGATTTGAAACTGTGGGGCTGGAATCAGCGTCAAAATAATGATCATGGTTCTTGGATTGATCCAAATCGCATGAGTTATGCCATGAGTCAGGGTGCTGATGCATTGCAGCCAGAGACTGTGATTGCTAATACCCGCAACTTTGCCACTACAGACGGTGTTAATACCGTTACCTATTTCCGCAAATTCGGTCATGGCGATGGCTGGGGCGGTGGCTGGAAGTACAGCGGCACCGAGATGTATGGTAATGACTGGCGCGGCGAAGCTATTATGGCTGTGGATAAGGCTGCTTTTGACGGGTATGCCGACAAGAGAGATGAAGGATTCCAAGCTGAGACGCTGGTTAACCCTCATTTCTACGGAGCTGCAGAATCCAAGGATTACGCTATGAGTGGTTTGGATTCAGAACAGGGCAACATCGTCCTTTCTGATGGTTCAACTTCTCAGGTTTCAGGTGATGCCGACTTCAAGGCTATTATCATCAAGCATGCTAATGCCTTCAAGGCAGGCGGTCACCAGCAGAGACAGTTATATGGTGGACCTAATCTATGTTGGATTCGCCCTTCCCAAGCTGGAAATCGCTGGAATTAAAAAGCTGGCACAAAATTATAACAAAAAGGGCGTCATTAACTTGGCGCCCTTTTTTATGAAGAAATTTAATATAATAAAAAAGCTCCCCACTTGGTGGGGAGCGTGAAAAAAATCAAATATGATTAATATTATCTAGGATTAGGGCTGCCTTGAGAATTGGATTCTTCGCTTGAAGGATCGATGTCTTTATCGTGCTTCTGGCCTTCTGGTAGTGCACCCACATTGCCTGCTTCGGCATCATCAGCTGCAGTGGGTTCAGAGGCTACTTCTTCACCGCAGCCTATGCTTAGGAATGCGCCTACAGTTAGGGTTAGTAAGCTAGTAATAATAGTTTTTTTCATGTTAGGTTGAGTTTCTGTTATAATTCTTGTGTAACAGGTTCTTAACATTAATGTTCTTCAGAGTTTCAAGCCAGAAAAAATTCATACATTAAATGAAGGACATTAGGTATTTTTTAGCAGGATTCACCGTCTTGGTAGCAATGATGGTTATGTCTGGTTGTGGCAAAAAAAAGGATTCTTCATCAACAGGAGCTAGCGAAGAGAAAATCACCGCTGCTGATCTGATTAGGCAACCTGATGGGAGATTTATCCTTAAGTCTACAGGCCAAGCTTTTACAGGGATTCAAAAAGAAAATTGGCCCGATTCTACCCCCAAAATAGAATTCAATTTTAAGGATGGGCGGCAGTCTGGTCGCTGCCGGGCATGGCATGAAAATGGCCGATTAGGAATGGAAGGAATGTGGGAGATGGGGCAACCCGTTGGAGTGGTTCACGAATGGTCTCCAGACGGGATGTTGATGCGCAGAATGGAATATCGTAATGGCACAAAGATAAGCGATGTAACAGGGCCTTCAGCTCAAGCCCAAACACAGATCGATAAGAAATTAAAAGAGCGCGAAGCTCTGGATGGGCAGGAATGGAAAGCAGAAGTGGATGCACAGGATTATGAGCGTACCTTTGTTTATTTGTGGGACCGACTGCGAGAGACAAAGAACGATTGGTCGGTATGGCAGGGGTTTTCATTTAATCAAATCGTTATTCCGAATTTTGAAAATACGGAAAAGATAAATCACCAATTGAAAGTAAAGGAATCACGGTGGCTTGAAGAGGAAAAACGGCCGCTTGATTTTTTATCTTGGGGAAGGTTTTTAAAACAATGGGAGCAATCCTATTTGATAAAGGAAACAGAATGGCATCAACAGGAATTTGATTCTGACGCGCAAGGCAAAAGATCACTTTTTAAGTTTGTCATTCATGCCATGTCAAAAAAAGATGCCAATAGGTATATCCTCAGGGGAGCAGTTAGAGTGTATTGGTCAGACAAGAAGGATTCGGACGGCCTTTGGTTGCCAGACAAGCTGGAGGTGGAAAATCTTAAAATTTTACAAAGACAAGGAGTTGTTCCGTTTGTGGATGTCGGTGAATTGAAGCCACGTCGAGACAATACCCACTTCACGCGTGAACAAATTCCCAATAGTATTGATCCTTCACCTCTTTTGGTTCGTGATTTAAATGGTGATCTTTTGCCTGAGATCATTCCCACAGGGGCAAATTTAATTTATTGGAATCAGGGGAATATGCAATTCAAGCCTGAGCCAA
Source organism: uncultured Verrucomicrobiota bacterium (assembly GCA_902551155.1). GTDB lineage: Bacteria > Verrucomicrobiota > Verrucomicrobiia > Limisphaerales > UBA1100 > UBA1100. Next base: position 33,372 of record CACDBG010000007.1, read on the forward strand.
TGCTTAGCGGAGGACGGGGCCAGTTTCCGGACGCTGCAGCTATTGTTGACTTTACCAATGATGGGCTGCCGGACCTGTTGACCTTTGGGCCTGATGAAAAACCGATGGTTTTCCGGGGCAACAAGGAAGGCCGGTTCGAGGTTCCCCCCATAATTAGTTTAAATGAGATCAAAAGAACACAATTGAGTGATCCTTCAGCAGTTGCGGTGGGAGACATAGATGGCGATGGAGACCTTGATGCATTTGTTCCTCAGTACCTCAACCCTTATGCTGCTGGTCGCGCGCCTACACCTTATTATGATGCGCTGGATGGGTTGCCAGCGTATTTGCTTATTAATCAAGGTGGCGGAAAATTTTTAGATGGAACTGTTGCTGCTAATTTATCTAAAAAGAGAAATCGAAGAACATATAGCTCCTCATTTGTTGATCTGGATAATGATAATGATTTGGATCTTGTTGTCGTAAGTGATTTTTCTGGTCTAGATCTTTACCTGAATGACGGTTCAGGCAGGTTTACCGACATTACTGATCGCTTGGGTGATGATCATTACTCATTTGGTATGAGTCATGCCTTTGCTGACTATAATCAAGATGGATTGATGGATCTTTATATGGTGGGGATGGGTTCCACCACAGCTAGAAGACTGGAACATTTGGGGTTGGGGCGAAAAGGATTTGAACCGATACAGGCTGCTCGAATGAAGATGGGCTATGGTAACCGGCTTCTTTTGGGAGATGGAAAAGGAGGATTTAAGCAGGCCGAATATAACGATTCGGTGGCACGAACCGGCTGGGCTTGGGGGTGTACTCCATGGGATTTCGATAATGACGGAGACCGGGATCTATACATTGCAAATGGGCATATCAGCGGTACATCTGCCAAGGATTACTGCACCAAGTTTTGGAGGCACGATATATATACCCCAAAAATTAAGACTCAAAGTGTGGTCATGGCGGGAGTGTTCAAAGAGTGTCAATCTGATTTGGGTAAAACTGAATCATGGAATGGATTCGAGCACAATGTGCTTTATCTGAACGAAGGTGAAGGGAGATACACTAATATTTCCTTTTTGATGGGGCTTTCCAATGAAGCTGATTGTCGTTCGGTTGTTTCGGCTGATTTAGACTTGGATGGCCGTCCGGATTTGCTGGTAGTGGAAAAGGAGCCGGGAGATGACCGTACTCGAGATGGTCAAATTCGCTTGGTCCAGAACAAGATGGCCGCCGAAAACGATTGGATTGGAATTCATCTCCAGATTTCTGCAGGCAAACCCTTGTGGGGAGCTTTAGTGACTGTTAAACAAGAGGGGTATTCGCAATCTTTACCTATCGTCACGGGGGATTCGTGGAAGGCGCAACATTCGACTAGTATCCATTTTGGGCTTGGAAAATATGGGCCCGTTAAAGAGATAATAGTACGTTGGCCTAATGGTGTACTTACAAAACTAAATTCGCCATCAGTGAATTCTTACCACATCATCAAGGAGGGCAAATGAACCGTTGTTTATTTATTGTTCTATTGGGATTTGCGGTTGCGTGCGGTAAGTCACCGGCTCCTCCGGGAAATAAAAAGTCTGCTCTTACCATTGTAATTCGATCCAGCGGGGAAGTGACTTTCAGGGATAGCTTGGTATTCGATAAAGAGACAGGGAAATTGTTTACCGGTTTACTTCGTGATGTTGCTGCTTCAGGAGCCGGCTTAAAGGCTGAAATCTATTTCAAGGATGGTCGACGTCATGGTTTAAGTAAGGAATGGCATGACAATGGGTTTAAATCGCTGGAGGGGGAATGGCAAGAGGGATTGCCTAAGGGTGAAATATCGGTGTGGACGACTGATGGGTTATTAAAAACAACAACCATCTATGACTCGAGGGGCAATGTAATTAATCGTAAAACTGTGCCTTCTGAAAAATTGCAAAGCAAGGTGGATGCGGCTGTTGAGAAGAGAGATGCAATGGACAAAACTGTGTGGAAAGGTGAGCTGCAGGCACAAGAATACGAAACAAAATTTATTGAATTATGGGACGAGTTGAGAGGGGCTGAAAAACCTTGGCAAGTGATTAAGAATTTCTCATTTGGAAAGATATCTTACCCCGAATTTGAACCTGAAAAACAGTTAGGTTGGGGGGTTCGTCAAGCTCGGTCATCAATGGAAATGCGTACGGTAAAATGGAAAGAATGGCTTGAGCAGATTAAGCGTTGGGAAGTATCTGGTTGGAGGTTAGAAGAATCTGAATGGCATCAGGAATCGTTTATCCCGAAACAAGATGGTTTTCCTGTATCGCTTTTTAAGGCAGTGGTTCATTTGTTTGATAAAACCTCTGAACGAAGAGTGATTTATAGAGGAAGACTCAGGGTTTTGTGGGGTGATGATTATGTCCCTGTTGAGATTATGGTTGAAAACTTAGAGCGGCTTAGCCGTGTAGGAGAAGTTCCTTTTCGGGTAAAAAATGTTTTTGATTTAACCATTGATGATCCTAAGTCTCAGGATTTACGTAATCAATCGGGTCCCAGTATTTTTCCAACACCGCTGGTCGTTCAGGATTTAAATAAGGATGGTTTGCCGGAGGTTATCTTAGGGGGTAGTGGATTACTCTACTGGAACAGAGGGAATTTCCAGTTTGAGAAATCGCAACTTATTTCGGGCCATTTTTATCGCTTTAAGGCAGGTGTTCTAGGAGATTTCAACGGGGATCAACAAGTTGACTGGTTTTCAATTGGTTCGGTTGATCGATCTCCAGTATCACCCGTTTTATTTCCCGGAAAAACAGATGGATCTGGGTTTTTCTCCGAAGCAATAATCTCGCGTAGAACCTCTGGGCCGATTGAGTTTCCTCAATGCATTACCAGTGGTGATGTGGACGGAGATGGAGATTTGGATGTATTTGTTGCCCAATATAAAACTCCTTATGGAGGCGGTCAAATGCCTACGCCCTATTATGATGCTAATGATGGTTTTCCTTCAGTGCTTTTATTAAATGATGGGACAGGTAGGTTTGTTGAGGCAACAGTTGATGCCGGATTGGGTGACAAACGTTTTCGTCGTACTTATAGTGCTTCTTTTGTGGATTGGGATAAGGATGGTGACTTGGATTTGATGGTGGTAAGTGATTTTGCAGGTATTGATCTGTATTTGAATGATGGCACAGGAAAGTTCACTGACATTACAAGCCATCTTGGTAAAGAGCGTTACAGTTTTGGGATGAGTCACTCCTTGGCTGATTTTAATGGGGACGGATTTCTGGATATCTACATGGTCGGAATGGGTTCAACAACTGCGCGTCGTCTAGCCAGTTTGGGTTTGGGTAAAAAAGGCTTTGAGCATTTGGATGCTGCTCCTGATATGGGCTATGGTAATCGTCTTTTATTGGGTAACGCAAAAGGGCGGTTTAAACAGGCCTCTTACAATGATCAGTTGGCTAGGACCGGATGGTCTTGGGGGTGTACTCCTTGGGATTTTGATAACGATGGAGACCGAGATATTTATGTGGTAAACGGGATGTTAAGTGGTCGCTCCGCTCGCGATTATTGTACTACTTTTTGGCGGCACGATATTCGGGACGGGGCCTCCAACGAAACTTTATTAATGCAGGAGGTGTATAATCAGTGCATGAAGGGTTTGGGCAAAGATATTTCCTGGAATGGTTTTGAACACAATTCTTTTTTAATGAATGAGGGGAGAGGGAATTACCATAATATTGGCTATCTGATGGGGGTAGGCTTTGAGTTTGACTGTCGTTCTGCCGTAGGGGCCGATTTGGATTTAGATGGCCGTACAGATTTGATGGTTGTTCAAATGGATCAACTGACCAATCGGCATAAAACTGGCAAAGCAGAGCACTACCTCCATTTGGTGCAAAACAATCTATCTACTCAGGGTAATTGGGTAGGTTTACACTTAAATCCAGGGTCTAATCCTGTTGGGGCCATGGTAAGTGTTCGGGCTAATGGTAAAACGCAAACGTTGCCTGTAGTTACTGGCGACTCATATAGTTCGCAGCATCCCAATACTCTCCATTTTGGATTAGGGAAGGTTAATCAGGTTGAAGAATTACGTGTGGAGAAGGCTGGTCGCCAAATTCTTTTGTTAAAAAATCCAGAGATAAATAAGTATCATGGAGATAGTCGTTAAAATGCGCTTAATCGTGAACATTTTGATTGGATTGGTGTTTTTATCCGGTTGTAGCAAGAAAGCAGATTCTGAGAATATAACAGGGGATGTTCGGGTTGGGTTACAGGATGTAGAACAAAAAGGATTAATAGTTGTATTGAAATCATCAGGGGAAGCTTTTACCGGCATGGTTGAAGAGCAATGGCCAAACGGTGAAAAGAAAAGTGTGATCGAGTACAAATCAGGGCGGAAAAATGGTAAATCATTAGAATGGTATCTTGGCGGTCAAATGAAATCAAAGGGGCAATGGCTAAATGGAAAGCGCGAAGGTTTATTTTTGATTGTTTCTCAAGATGGATTGGAGCAGTACGAAGAGGTTTACCGCGATGGTGTGTTGTCTTCACGAAAAGGAAGTGCCTCAGCCAAATTAAAGGCACAGATCCGGGATGCGACTTTGACTCGAGACCAAATGGATAAGGACGTATGGAAAGATGAAATGGCTTCTCAGGATTATGAGTCGACGATTGTCCGGTTATGGGACGATTTACGTGCTGCTAAACATGATTGGCAGCCTCTACATGATTTCATTTTTAATAGTCTTAAAATTGGAGATCCTAAAAAAACAAGCAACCACCAACATTCAGTAAAGAAGGTGATTTTTGGGGCACCCGAAAGAATCTTGAGCCGAGCTCAGTGGCAGTCACAATTGGTCCAGTGGAAAAAATTGGGTTATCGACTGGTGGAAACCGAATGGCATCAAGAGATTTTTGAGCCGTCGCTTGATGGAAAACCAGCCTCTTCCCAGTTTAAAATTGTAGCCCACGTTGAACATAAAAAGAACGAGGAAAGATATATTATTAGAGGCCGGCTGCATATTCGTTGGAGTGGTAAACGCGATGTGTCGGGTCGGCCAATTGTTTCAGATATGAGGCTGACGGAGATGCTGCTTTTGAGGCGTAATGGGGTAATTCCTTTTTCAAAATCGGCTGTTTTGGATGTATTAGTTGAAGATCCTCAGAAGCGAAGGAGGTTGCAGCAGAGTGCTAAAGCAGGTTCTCCAGGGAACGCATTGGCGGCACCTTTATTGGTTGAGGATTTGACCGGGGATGGCCTGCCAGAAATTTTATTGGCTGGTGCGAATCGTTTGTTTTTGAACCGAGGAGGAATGAGTTTTGAATCGAGAGTTCTAATTCCAGAGTTGCAGCGTGAATTGATGGCTGCATCTCTTGCTGATTTTGATGGTGATGGGAAACTGGATCTATTTGGGGTTGCTAACGGCGCTGTTCCGGCCTTGTTTTTAGGGAAAGGGGAGGGTCATTTTGCGTTTCCTCCAAAAACGGTTCAAATTGCCCCGATTGATTTTCCCCAATCTGTTAGTGTGGGGGATATAGATAATGATGGCGATTTAGATGTGTATCTCGCCCAGTATAAACCTCCATATGGAGCCGGCCAAATGCCAACCCCTTATTACGACGCAAACGATGGGGCTCCGGCTTTGCTGCTCGTAAATGATGGCAAGGGTACTTTTACTGATGGCACTCAGTCTGCGGGATTGGATAAAAAGAATCGTCGTCGCACATTTAGTGGGTCGTTGGTGGATCTTGATGCAGACAAGGATTTGGATTTGGTCGTGGTGAGTGATTTTGCTGGAATCGATATTTACCTGAATGATGGGGTGGGCAAATTTAGTGATGTAACCGATCATCTAGGAAATCATCGCTATAGTTTTGGGATGAGCCATGCCCTGGCAGATTTTAATGGCGATGGAAAGATTGATATTTATATGACGGGAATGGGGTCGACCACAGCGCGACGCTTAACCCGTTTGGGACAGGGGCGTAAAGGGTTTGAGCATCTCAAGGCAGCACCTGATATGGGTTATGGAAACCGTTTATTGTTGGGGCAGGGCGTTGGGCGATTTCAACAGCCCGAATATAATGATTTATTGGCCCGTACTGGTTGGTCTTGGGGGTGTACTCCATGGGATTTTGATAATGATGGTGACCGCGATTTATATATAGCCAATGGGAATTTAAGCGCAAAGTCAGCTCAGGACTATTGCACTACATTTTGGCGTCATGACTTGCGCGATGGGACATCGAAAGACAGTTTTGTAATGAGTGGGGTATATATGCAGTGCATGTCCGGTTTAGGGATGGATATTTCATGGAATGGATATGAGCACAATGCATTACTCATTAACGAAGGATCCGGGAGCTACTTAAATATTTCATTTTTACTTGGATTGTCTTTTGAGTTTGACAGTCGCAGTGTGGTTTCTGCTGACTTGGATATGGATGGTCGACCGGATTTATTGGTTATTGAGCGGGATCGCCTGCGTAATGTTCATCAGACTTTTGGTTTTGTAAATTATGTGCATTTGGTTCGGAACCAAATGCCAGCTAACGGTAATCATTGGATTGGGGTGCAACTTCCGTTGGACCAACCTGATTATTCACCTTCTGGAGCAATGGTTTGGGTGCATACTAAAGATGGCAAGCAGTGTTTGCCTGTGGTTTCAGGAGATTCTTATAAGGCGCAACATCCTGCTGCACGACATTTTGGATTGGGTAATACTGATAAAGTTGCAGCTATTGAAGTGCAGTGGCCCAATGGGGAAATAACAATGGTTAAAAATCCGCTTGTTGATAAATACAACATCATAGAACCATGATGCGTGATCTTTTTATTTGCTTGAGTCTGTTATTTTTCACGTTTGGCTGTGATAAGAAAGAGTCGAAAGTTCAATCTTTACCAGTCACGACCATTCCTGTTCTTACGGCTAATACTTCGGAAGTCCAAATGAATGAAAAAGGTCAGGTAATACATCGAGCTAATGGGGAGCTGTTTACAGGAGTGCTAAAGGAATTAGCGGAGGATGGTGGTTTGCTTGCGGAGATAAATTTTAAGGATGGGGTTCGACACGGGCTTGCAAGGGAATGGCATGACAGTGGGGAGATGGCTCTACAGGGTAAATGGGATAATGGAGTGCCGATCGGAATAATAAGTGAGTGGCTTGAAGATGGCTTGATCCGTCGTAATACCACTTATCAAGGAGGCCAGATTATCAAAAGAGTAGAAGAACCGTCAGAGAAGGCGGACTACAAGGTAAATGAGATTGTTGAAGAACGTAAGAAGCTAAATCAGACCGTTTGGCAGGATGAGGAGCAGGCACAACAATTTGAGGCTACCTTTGTGGAGTTGTGGGATCAGCTTCGCGAAAAAGATCATGATTGGAATGTCTTCGGATTGTTTCCATTCGAGTCCATAAGATTGGGGCACAAACCTACAACCAGTAAATACGATTGGGGTATAGAGAAGACGACTATGGAATTTGGGGGGAGAGAGTTAACCTGGAATGGTTGGAAAAAAAGACTAAATGATTGGGAGGAGGAATATATTTTAAAAGAGAGCGAGTGGCATCAGGAGAGTTTTTCTCTCGATAAAGGGAAAAAAAATTATTCATCGCTTTACAAAATTGTTCTTCATTTGCAGAAGCGCGAGGGTAATGAGCGTGTAATTGTTCGTGGCGCAATAGATGTAGTCTGGGGTGATAAAAAAGCTGAAGGCTTATTCTTGCCAAAGAAAATTATAGTAAAACATCTTGCTCTTTGGAAAAGAGAGGGAGCGATTCCATTTCAGCGTGCCAAGGTTTTTGACCCAACAACAGACGCAACTAATCATCGATATATCAATCCAAGCGGGTCGGGCGATCTTCAGGTGGCACCGTTGTTGGTTTATGATCTAAATGGAGACCATCTCCCTGAGGTAATATTAGCCGGGGCCAATCTAGTTTACTGGAATCAAGGTGGGCTTAAGTTTAAGCCGGAACCTCTGGTTGCGGGTTCCAGATATGCCTTTCAGTCAGCAGTTATGGCAGATTTTAACGGAGATGGATTTTCTGATATGCTTGCTGTGGGGCCTGGGGGTAAGCCTCGAATGTATCCCGGAACCAAGACGGGCCATTTAAAAAATGAGCCGGTGGTTAGTTTGGCTAATGAGAGGGATGTGTTTATTCATGATCCTCAATGTATTACCAGTGGAGATGTGGATGGAGACGGGGATTTGGATGCTTTTATAGGGCAATATGCGGCTACCTACCAATCAGGAAAATTGCCAACCCCCTATTATGATGCCAACGATGGGCATCCGGCTTATCTTTTAATTAATGACGGTTCTGGTTTTTTTACAGACCGGACGGTCGAATCTGGATTGGCATCAAAGCGAAATCGGCGGACCTACAGTGCTTCATTTGTTAATTTGGATTCAGACGATGATTTGGATTTAATGGTGGTGAGTGATTTCGCTGGGTTGGACTTGTATCTAAATAATGGTGGAGGCCGATTTGCTGATGTTACTGATACTTTGGGGGAAGCTCACTATTCATTCGGTATGAGTCATGCGCTGGCAGATTTTAATGGTGATGGTCAACTTGATATATACATGGTTGGAATGGGTTCCACAACTGCTCGTCGCTTAGAGGGGCTGGGTTTGGGCAGAAACGGATTTGAAGGCATTCAGGAGGCTCGGATGAAGATGGGGTATGGGAATCGCCTTCTGCTTGGGCGCGGCGACGGAATGTTTACTCAGGCAACATACAATGATCATGTAGCGCGGACGGGCTGGGCATGGGGATGTACTCCGTGGGATTTTGACAATGACGGGGATAGGGATCTTTACGTGGCTAACGGGTTTCTAAGTGCAAAATCAGCGAAAGATTATTGTACAGAATACTGGCGGCATGACATTTATTACGGGGAGAAAAAATCAGAGACACTTATGCAAATGGTGTTTGATAAATGTCATTCAGGATTGGGTAGTGAAATATCCTGGAATGGTTTTGAACATAATGTGTTATTGCTTAATTCGCCTGAAAATAATTTTCCGAGTTGTGGTTTTTTAATGGGTGTTGGTTTTGAATTTGATAGCCGGGCGGTGGTCTCTGCTGATTTGGACTTAGATGGAAGGGCAGATTTGTTGGTGGTCGAGCGTATACGTAATGAAAAGCTAAAGGCCTATACCAATAGGGTGCATCTTATGCAGAATAATTTGGTCAGTCAGAACAACTGGATTGGGTTTCATTTTTCCCCTAAAGATAGACCATTCGGCCTGGCTGTTAGCCTGAAATCAGGTCAAAAAACACAGTTATTACCGGTCGTATCTGGTGATTCTTATAATAGTCAGCACCCCTTAAGCGTTTGTTTTGGATTGGGAAAGGAGTCTCTTGTCAGTCGAGTTGTTTTAAATTGGCAATCGGGAGAAAAGCAATTGATTGAAAAACCTAAAATTGGGAAATATCACGTCATTTTGCGTAAAAAGTGAGAGGGCATAGCTCGGCAATATTGACTTATCCTCATATTAATATAACTTGGCTTTGTGTTACCCAACCTGCGTTTTCAGCGTTTTTCGTGTCGTAAAGCGTTCACTTTAGTTGAACTTTTGGTAATCATGGTTGTGGTGGGGGTGTTGACGGCAATTATTCTTCCGTCCTTAAACAAGGCCAGGCTAAAAGCAAATGCGGTTCAATGTGTCGATCAATTCCGCGAGTTAGGTGCTGTTTATACCAAATATATCTCTGAAACAGATGCAATAATTCCCGTCAGCGATGTAAAAAACAGTAAAAATCCTACGTGGCAGCGTACGTTGAAATCTTACTCAGATAGTGATGTGTCATGGAGTTGTCCTGGTTGCAAGCAAGGACACCACGGCATAGGATATAATCACTTCATAGGTGAAATCGGTTCTATTGATAATGTTCGTAAGCCTTCAGCGACAGTTGCTTTTGGTGATGCTGGGATTATTCGTAATCCATTACAGGTAAATCCAGATTTGTGGATTGAGAGGAAAACACTAAAAAACAACGGCTTTGGTTCGGGGGTTTTTTTGGTTCCTTCAACGAAAGATTGGAAGAAATCCTCGCGACGGATGGTCAATAGGCATTTAGGTCGGTCTAGTGTTATTTTCGTTGATGGACATGCGGATTCTATTCCGGTAAGTGCTGTTGGTTTCCAATATAAAAAAGGGCATGTTCGTGCCCTTTGGGATAATCAGTAAATTATTCTTTGCTGGTTCCTTTTCGTAAGTAAAAATCATCAGGTGAGAATCGTATTTTGCCTGTTAACTTTTACGCTTTGTTTTCTTCTTGAGGCTGCAAAACCTAATGTAGTGGTTATTCTCACCGATGATCAGGGCTGGGGTGATCTTAGTCTTAATGGAAATCGTGATCTTGATACTCCAAATATAGATTCATTAGCGCGAGATGGGGCGAAGTTTGACCGATTCTTTGTTTGTGCGGTGTGTTCGCCCACACGGGCAGAGTTCTTGACCGGGCGTTATCATGTTCGCGGAGGGGTTTATAGTACCTCCGCTGGTGGTGAGCGTCTGGATCTTGATGAACTGACCATTGCTGATACTTTTAAAGCGGGAGGGTATGCCACAGGTGCGTTCGGTAAATGGCATAATGGGATGCAGTATCCTTATCACCCCAATGGTCGTGGTTTTGAGGAATTTTATGGTTTTTGTTCGGGGCATTGGGGCGATTACTTTAGCCCACCGCTGGAGCACAATGGCCGGATCGTGCAGGGCAAGGGGTTCTGCATCGATGATTTCACCGACAAGGCGATGGCGTTCATGGAGCGCAGTCACAAGGCGGGTAAACCGTTCTTTACCTATCTACCGTACAACACGCCACATTCGCCAATGCAGGTGCCGGATCGTTGGTGGAACAAGTTCAAGGGCAAGGAGATCAAACTGCGTAACCGCGATCCGCGTCGGGAAAATTTGCAGCATCTGCGGTGTGCCTTGGCGATGTGCGAGAATATCGACTGGAACGTCGGTCGGCTTCTTAAGAAGCTTGACCAACTCGGCGTGGCCGAGGACACCATCGTATTGTTCTTTCATGATAACGGCCCGAACGGCGTGCGCTGGAACGGCGGCATGAAGGGGCGTAAGGGCTCAACGGATGAAGGGGGAGTGCGTTCACCCTTGGTCGTCCGCTGGCCGGCGCGTATTCCGAAAGGCACGTTTGTGAAGCCCATCGCCTCGGTGATGGATTTGCTCCCCACGTTGGCTGATTGCGCGGGTATTAAGGTGGCCAGTCAAAAGTCGCTCGACGGCCGCAGCCTCAAACCCCTTCTGATCGGGCAGAAGGTGCAATGGCCCGATCGCACAATTATGAATTGCTGGAGAGGAAAGGTCAGCGCGCGCACGCAGCGATATCGCCTTGGGCATACGGGACAACTCTTCGACATGGTGGCGGATCCGGGGCAGCGCAAGGACATCAGCAAGGACCAACCCAAGGTGGCCGCGCAGTTGCGGGGTGAAGTAGAGCAATGGAAAAAGACCGTGCTCACCGAGTTGGGCGAGGACAGTCGGCCCTTTGTGATCGCTCATCCGGATTCCGAGTGGACGCAAATTCCTGCGCGTGATGGTACGGCTCACGGCGGCATCAAGCGTTCCAACAAGTTTCCCAATTGCTCCTACTTTTACAACTGGACTTCACTGGATGATAAAATTACTTGGCCCGTGCAGGTTGGCGCCAGTGGCAAGTATGAAGTGACAATGCATTACGCCCTGCCCAAGGGCGATGAAGGCACGGCGGTACAGATCTCCTATGACATGGGCTACTACGCCAGCGCCACGACGGTAAAGCTCAATAAGGCGCATGATGTGCCGGTGCGCGGACAGGAAAATGATCGAGTCAAGCGCATGGAATCGTATGTTAAAGATTTCAAGCCGATATCCATGGGCATGCTTAACCTCAAGCAAGGTAAGGGTATTCTCACGCTCAAGGCCCTTGAGATTCCGGGCAAAACCGCACTGGAATTCCGGTTGTTGATGTTGAAGCGATTGGAGTAATATTTCGTCTTATCAATGGGATTTTGAAAATAATGAAACTACTTGTCTTTGGTTTAATTGCATACCTTTCTTTTGATGCTTATGCGGGGACTCCTGAGGCGATGATTATTCTCAAGTCTAATTGCTTTTCCTGTCATAATCCTGATAAAGAAAAAGGAGGTTTAGACCTTACAACCCGTAAGTCTCTGCTTCGCGGTGGAGATGAGGGGAAGGTTATTATTCCCGGAAAGGCGGCTTCTAGTAGGCTGATTCAATCACTGCAACCAGGTGCAGATCCCCATATGCCTCCCAAGGCTCAGCTCAGTCCGAGATCTATTTCTGCCCTGGAGGCATGGATTAATAATGGAGTGCAATGGGATGACAACGCTCTAAAAGATCGGCCGAGTCCAGTGAGAAAACAATTGAAACAATTACCGTCGGGATATTTGCCTTCTCTTGCCGTGGCTTTGTCACCCGATGGAAAACGCCTTGTGGTTGGAAGATCTAATTTACTGATTGTTTATAATCTTGAAGAGGAAAATAAAATTTCTGGTCGTCTTGAGGGTCATCTCGATTCGGTTCAGGCAATAGCTTGGAGTCCAGATGGAAATTGGTTGGTATCCAGTGATTACAGGTCGGTGTTTTTATGGAGTAGTGAGCTGAAATTGGTTCGTCAAATTAGTGGGTTTGAGGGGCGGGTTACTGCGCTGGCTTTTTCAGCAAACAGTCAATTCGTATTTGCTGCTGACAGTAAGCCTTCAAATAAGGGAGTAGTCAGGCAGTTTGCTCTTTCTGAAGGCAAACAAATTGCTGAGTGGGAGGCTCATCAGGATTCTATTTATGATTTATCAATCAGTAAAGATGGGCAGAAAATTGCTACTGCTGGCGGGGATGAAGTTGCACGGGTTTGGGGTTTAGGTGATCAAAAACCGATTGCTACTTTTGAAGGACATCAGGGTCCTGTTTACAGTGTCGCTTTTAGTGGAGATGGGAAACAGTTGGCGACGGCTAGTGCGGATCATCAGTTGCTTGTTTGGGATTTAAAAACAAAACTTAAAATGACTGAGGTTCGGACGCATAAAGGGGGGGTTACGAAATTGAAGTGGGTATCTGAAGGTAAGACTATCGTTACGGCGTGCGAGGATGGTATTGCTAGGGTTTTTACTGAGATTAAGACTCACGATGGAGCCTCACGTTCTAGTACTGCAAAAGAGCGCAAGTTAACGGGTGGAGGCGATTGGATTCATGCCATTGATGTTTCTTTAGATGGAAACATCATAGTAGCGGGAAATCATTCCGGAGAGGTTATTATTTGGAAGAATAACAAACATATAGCTACCTTGAGTCCTAAAATAAAAAAGTCTCAAGCGTTTGGCGAGATGAGTTTTTTGAAGGACGTTTTGCCAGTTCTTAACAAGGCAGGGTGTAGTGCGGGTTCCTGTCATGCAAAACCTGAAGGTCAACATGGTTTTAGTCTTTCTGTTTTTTCTTACGACACTCGTAAGGATTGGAAGGAGATTACTCATGATGCATTTGGTCGGCGGGTTTTTCCGGCGTTTCCGGAAGAGAGTTTGATATACAAAAAGGCTACTTTGGCCGTGCCACATGAAGGGGGGCAACGTATTCGGCCGGACTCAGAGTCGGCCAAGGTGCTACTGCAGTGGATTCGGGAAGGTATGGTTTACCAGCATGAGGGTGAAGCTACGGTAGAACGTGTGACAGTGAGTCCTGCTGCCGGGATTTATCGAAAAGGTGCCAGGGAAACACTCAGAGTTACGGCACATTTTTCTGACGGTAAAATTCGAAACGTGACCGACTTAACTGATTTTGTTTCAAATGACGGGGAAATTGTTGAGGTTTCAAGTAATGGAGCTTTTACCGTTGGGCAGATAAATGGAGAAGGCACTATTGTTGCACGTTACATGGGGCAAGTAGCTATTTCTCGGGTTGCGGTTCCTGCAGAACGAAAGGTTGATACATCAAAGTATGCAGACCTTCCGGTTAATAATTTTATCGATAAACTCGCCTATGCTCAGTTTCAGCGCTTGGGGCTTATGCCTAGTGAACTTTGCACTGATGAAGAGTTTCTTCGGCGGGCTTCACTGGATACCGTTGGTCGCTTACCGATCTTAGAGGAGGTAGAGGATTACTTAGCCGATAAGAGACCCGATAAACGTTCTCACTTAATAGGCAGACTATTGAGTGATCCGGCTTATGCCGATTATTGGGCCAATAAATGGGCCGATTTGGTGCGTCCAAATCCAGATCGTGCGGGGCTTAAGAGTGTGTATATTTTAGATCAGTGGTTGCGTGATGCCTTTCGAAGGAATCAACCGATGGATGCGTTTGCGCGTGAGATGATTGCTGCCAGTGGAAGTACTCATCGTTTCGGTCCAACGGTTGTCTATCGGGATAAGCGCACTCCAGAGGAGATGGCGAAAATATTCAGCCAAATCTTTTTGGGTACGCGCCTTGAGTGTGCTCGTTGCCATAATCATCCCAACGAAAAATGGACCCAGAAGGATTTTTACTCATTAGCCGCATATTTTGCTCAGGTTAAACGCAAGGGTGCGGGGGTTTCTCCTCCCATTTCCGGGGGGACTGAGTGGTTCTATCACGGAGGAAGTGGCTCGGTCAGTCATCCTGTAACTGGTGATACTCTCCTGCCTAAACCGCCCGATGGACCCGTGATTGATTTAAAGGGAGAGTCAGATTTACGTTATCAGTTGGTGGATTGGATTGGCAAACCTGATAACCCTTTCTTTGCGCGTGCTATGGTAAATCGTGTTTGGGGTGTTTTCTTTGGGCATGGATTGGTGGAGCCAGTTGATGATATTCGAGCATCCAATCCAGCGGTTAATGAACCTTTGTTGGCTGCGCTAGCAAAACATTTTGTGGAAATAAAATACGATCAAAAGGCTTTAATTAAAACAATTCTTCAAAGCCGACTCTATCAGTTAAGCTCACGACCAAATCAATCCAATGTAAGTGACACGCGAAATTTTTCTCGTAGCTATCGGCGTCGGTTAGGGGCTGAAGTGTTAATGGACGCTGTGAATGATGTTACCGGAACTCCTTCCAGCTTTTCTGCTACTTGGAATGGTGCTCGGGCAATGGAAACATGGAATTTTAAGATTGGGTCTGAATTTATGGATGCCTTTGGTCGGCCTAATTCAAGTAGTGACCCTCCCTGCGAGCGCAATTCCAAGGGGACTATTGTTCAAGCACTACATTTAATGCATGCAAAAACACTGCATGAGAAAATTATCCATAAGGAAGGTCGGGTAAAGAAATTGGCTGATAGCAAAAAAAACCCGGGTCAGATCGGTGAGGAGATATATCTTGTCGCCTTAGGGAGGATGCCAACCGACCAGGAGAAAGCAATAATCTTAAAATATTTTGAGTCGAATAAAGAGGATCGAGAAGCTGCAGCACAGGATTTGGTTTGGGCTGTGATCAATTCAGCTGAATTTTTATTCAATCATTAATTTTTCCGTAGTTGCTTCACGCAGTCAGCTGCGTAGAATCTCTTCATTCTATGAAACGAATCACGCTTTTCTTGGCGACTTTTATTTTTTTGCCGCTTTTTGCTGGCAAATGGGATGAGATGAATCATGGCCCCTATCTAACCACCTCGCTTGAAGTGAGTGGGGCGGGCATCGTTAACAAGGGAATTGCTATCCGCCTAGATAAGGGCGAAGGCGGTTTTTCACAAGGCAAGGCGTTTATCCTTTATGATACTGATTTGATGAATTTAGCAGCGGCTTGGACCGGGGATTCCATTGATTGGCGGGGAATTGCTTTTGACGGCAGGCATGGTGCACACGCTTCCATCCGTGGTGAGCAAACCTTTTCCAATATTGTTGGGCCCGGTTGGTTGAGTCCTAAAGGTAAATGGCAGGATGATGTCCGTATCCGAGGTTTGGATAACAAGCCTTATGGGCCGCTTCCGCGTGATTGGGTGCATTATAAGGGCCTTTATGTTCATGGGAATCAAGTGGTCTTATCCTACACCGTTGGTGTCCGTGGAGTTTTTGAAATGCCTTCGTTGCAGGGAGGAAACGTTTTTATTAGGAACCTTCATATTGCACCGGGGACCAAGGAAATCGTGATGCAGGTTGTCAGAGGGAGTGAAGCAAAGCATCTAGCTGGGAGTAAAAATATTGTTCTTTTAAAGTCAGCTGACTCGGTGGCTTCGGTGGATCCATCCGGTCAGTTTGAGTTTGGCAGAGCAGATACAACAATTA
>CACDBG010000008.1 GCA_902551155.1 uncultured Verrucomicrobiota bacterium
AAGCTAAAACTCAGGAAACCCTTACACAACCCAAGCAGTCCTGCTTGCTCAGAATTGGCCGCAGCATTTATTCAGCAACCGGCTGGTGTTTCGGAATGGTTTCTTTGATTTTCGGTTTGGCAGTCGTCTCAGCAATTCCCGTGGTTAACTTGATTAGCCTCGGATATTTATTGCATATCAGTGGAACCGTCGCGCGAACCGGCCGACTACGTGACGGCTTCATCGGAATAGGTAAAGCGGGGCGTATCGGGGGTGTGGCCTTAAGCATCTGGCTACTGCTCTGGCCTACCCGCCTTCTTTCAGCTATGCGCGACTCAGCCTTAATAGTAAACCCCAGCGGATCGGCAGGATGGAGTGTGGGGCTTTGGATTATAACTGGGCTTACCTCTCTCCATATTACATGGGCTGTGCTACGAGGCGGCAAACTACGCCATTTTATATGGCCGGCCCCCGTCGATTTTATCCACTGGCTGCGCTCACCCAATAAATTTTCCAGTGCACGCGATGCTCTTTGGAACACCGTATCAGAACTGCGATTACCATTTCTATTTTGGCTGGGGGCCAGGGGCTTTGCCGGCACCCTCCTTTGGCTATTAATTCCGGTGGGCCTAATGATTCTGGCCTCAAACATTTCCTCAAATGCCGGCATACTCGTTTCACTGCTAGGTGGATTAATCCTGATGGGGGTACTGCTATACCTACCTTTTCTACAAGCCTGGTTCGCAAGAGAAAATCGGTTCGGTGCCTTTATTGAAGTTGCGATAGTCCATCGACTGGGAAATAAGGCTCCGTTCATGTTTTGGTTGGGAATCCTTCTAACACTGGCACTGGCAGTCCCACTGTTTCTAATGAAAATAGAACTAACGCCAGCGGAAATCACTTGGCTTCCTGCACTCTTTTTTGTGATCTTCGGGCTGCCAGCCCGATTAATGGTTGGCTGGGCCATGGGGCGAGCTAATCTTCGCGAGACTTCCCGTCATTTCACATTGCGGTGGCTTTTTAGGTTGGCAGCACTACCAATTGCTTTTGGCTATACGCTGATTCTCTTTCTCACCCAATTCATCTCTTGGAACGGCCCATTGAGCCTGCTCGAACAACACGCATTCCTCGTGCCTAGCCCATTCTGAAAAATAGATAGCAACTTCACCTTATCAATTTGCGAATAATTTCACCCGCCTTTATCTCGTATTTATTTTGCCAAGTAGGATCAAGCAGGCAATCACTATCCTCCTGTGCTCCCCCAACATTCTTCAACTGCTCAGCAGTGGGCGCGTAATAAATATAGCCATTAGTATAACCAGCAATAAAAGCGTGAGGGTGCTTTGCAGCCTTTTTTATATTCAATCCAACGGGCACAGTCAGTTCGCCCGGAAAAGTAATTAAAACAAAATCTCCAACACGAAGCCCCGCTAACTCCACCTCAATTGTCTTATTACCTGAATCAAAACCTGTCTTCTGATGGTTCTTTAAAAGGCGCAGGTTAGTGTTTAATCGGGTGATTTTCTCCATGGTATGTATATTACGCATGTATGCTTTCAAATGGCGGCGATTCGCCTCATCAAGACGCACCAAATCACTGCGTTTCATTTGCAGCTCATGAAGATAGCGGTAGGAATTTAAAGAGGGACTATTGGTGGAAAGCTGATATTTCACAGCCAAAGGCAAAAAGGTGTCTAGATTAAGGAAAGTTCCCTTCAAGGAATCAGCGAGTCGAATCTGTTCCACTTCCATGGAAGCAATCCGCTTGGAATGATCTGCGCGCGGCAGCTTGAGTTTTTCGTTATGCACCTGGAGTGGCTGATTAGGACGAGTCTGAATTTCTCTCACTGCTCGGAGCGTACTTAAACCTAACATCAAGCCCAATGGCTCAGCACTATGTAGATGATTAACATCTTTATAACTGATGGGATTAATATCTCCACCCGCACCCTGAACAAAAAGAGCAACACAATTAAGGTTTTCCTCAATAATTTTTGATGAAAAACCAGTAATATCGGCTGAATTACCAACTTCAGGAGTATTCTGAATGGGGTGACAAGCAAAGTTATAAACTACCGCCAAGGCTTTACCATCCAAACGGTCAAGACGCAGAATACCGATCTCAGGGTCCACCGGCCCCACAGAGACGACGTCTTTATCAGAAGGAAGAGAGTAAGCCCGTCGCACATCAACGGTACTGCCATCCCTAAGAATCAAGCGCCGGTTTTCCATGATTCGGGTCTCCCGCCCCGCACCCACACCAACTTTTACTGGCACCATACTCCTCACCGCCCGGCGTACCACCTCAATGGTACGCGCTTCAATCTCCGAATGTACCAATCCATGACAATGACTGGCATTAAACAAAGTATTTTCAGGAGCAATATCCAACTCGTTTTTCAATTTTGCCCGAACCCTAGGAAGGAAGTCGTTTTTGATACGGCCGATTCCACCAATAGCCACAGCATCAATAGAAACCAAAACCGCCGTAATGTCGCCACTACGTAAGGCAAGTGCACGGGCATACAGCCGATCATTCACCTTCCCGGTCTCGTCGGTAATGTCTATCTTAGCCGCACCAGCATGAAGAACCGCGGCGATTGAAGCCGCCGGTAAGTAAACCAGCAGCAAAACCACAAACAGTCGCAGATATTTCATGAGATCTAGAGATCTAGTAATTCGTCCATCAACGCTGCCGTCTTATCCGCTCCACCATCATTCCCCTCTCGTGTAACCCATCCAGAAAAGCCAATCTTCGCCAACTCCTCCCGGACCTTATCCCACTCCACATCACCTTGACCGAGCGGACAGAATTTTTTATTGGGTCCACCCCAATCCTTCACGTCCAGCTTCACGTTGCGTTTACCGAGAATGCGAATCCACTCATGACTGGGCGCAAACTTCTGCATGTTTCCAATATCATAATAAGCCTGAACCCAAGGATTATTGATTTCATCCAAGTAATCACGGAATTGCTCTGGCTTTTCACAGAAACCATTCCAAACCGTCTCGATGAGCACATGTATACCCAATTTACTCGCTAATGGAATAACTTTACGAATTTCAGTGATAGAGCGTTCCCAAACATGTTCATGCGTCTCGTCCGGCCCTCGAACTGCACCAGGCACCAATAAAACCGATGAGCCACCAACAGCCTTCGATTCGCGAATGGCTGCCTCCAGCCCTGTGCGACCTTCGTCGCGCACCGCTTTGTCGGGCGAAGAGAGTCTCTTATTCCAGTGCTTGTTATAAACTACCCCGTGCATTGGAAGACCGACCTCTTCGCATGCTTTACGCAATCCACCCACATCCATACCGGGAGCCGAACCCTCGATACCATCAAACCCCAAGGCCTTTAGCTCTTGCATGCGTTTTACATTCGGTCGACCACCAAATTTTGTAGATTTGAATATGAGCCCCTTATTTGCGCGCGCGCGCTTTTTGTCAGCAGCTTGAATTGCGGAAGTTGCGGCTACAGCTGCAGCAGCACCTGTAGTTTGGATAAATGTGCGTCGATTCATGGTAATACCTTTATTGATTTGGGAACACAGAAAGCCTAGGAGGGGGATGGAGTTTGATCAAGTCCGGAGGTTTTGCTCGACCAAACACGGGGGATTCGAGACGCTTTTAGCGCTACCTATTCATCATGAAGCTAAAGAATATTTTCCTGCTGATTCCATTTCTGTGCGCTCTCTCCATAGCCAAAGCTCAAGATTCAGGAACCATCCGGTTTGCCAAAATTATAAGTGACAACATGGTGCTGCAGCAGCAGAAACCCATCGCCCTCTGGGGCTGGGCAAAGCCAAAAGTTACCGTAAAAATCACCCTAACTCAGGATGCCTCGTTAGGGAAAGCCGCAGCTAATAAACTGGGTAAAGCTCAAAATACTGAAACAGCTGAAGAGGAATATTCAGTTCGAATTAAATATGTGGAAAAAAATCCTCCAAGGCTTGAAACCAAAACACTGGAAACCAAGACTCTTGATGACGGTTATTGGCGGGTTGAATTCCCCCCAGCCGAGGCCAGTTTTCAACCCATCTGGATAATTGCCCAATCAGGCGACCAAATCGCTCTCGCACAAAATGTGCTTATTGGAGAAATCTGGATCTGTGCAGGCCAAAGCAACATGGGTTGGGGCAATTTTAACCGCAAGGATCGTGAGGTTGCCTCAGCAGATTTCCCGGGTCTACGCTACATTGCCTGGGAAGATTCGTGGTATAAGCCGCTGCCTGATATCCGTAAAAATGCCAACTGGCAGGAATGTTCTCCAGAAAGTGCCCAACGCTTTTCGGCTGTACCCTATCTTTACGGTATGTTCCTCCATCGCTACCTTAAAGTTCCCGTCGGCATTATCAATGTGGCGCGCGGCGGAACACTGGGCCAGACCTGGTGTCATCGCAAAGAACTTGATACTATCGATAATAAACTGATGAAAACTGTGCTCGCTGAACACGATGCACAAACGGCTATCTGGGATGACCCCAAGCAGGTTGCTGTTCTGATGGATAAATGGGAAAAATCCTGCGAGGTTGCACGTCAAGCCCATACCCAGAAGATTGCCAAGGCCAAGGCCGAAGGAAAAAAGGAACCACGCCTAAGACTACCCAAGAAACCCGGAGATGCCCGCGCGGGCTGGAGCCCGCCCGCTGGCCTATTCAACGCTACTGTAATGCCCATCCGTCTCCTTGGCCTACGCGGAGTCCTTTATTATCAGGGAGAAAACAACAACTTCATGCGCTGGACACGCTACGAATCAACCTTTCCGAAAGTACCAGTTTCCTTTCGCAAAGCATTTGGTGATGATACCCTTCCCTTCGGCTGCATCAGTCAACCCGGATGGGGAACTTTCGGGATCGATCCGGAAATGGCTACTGTTGCCGAGGGATATGCCATCATCCGCGACATCCAGCGTCGAGCACTAGAGAATGATCCCCATGGAGATATGATTGCCACCTACCCATCCGGCAATTCGTATATCCATCCCGCCGAAAAGCTCCCCGTAGCCGAATACGCCTCTCTCTGGGCTCTGGCGAAAGTTTACAAAAAAAAAGTTGTCCATCGCGGCAATGTGTTTAGTGAGATGAAAAAGCAGGATGGAAAATTGTTCCTCTTTTTTGATCAGGATCCTGTGGTGTATGAACGCTGGAAACACATCGAAAACAATGCCGCATGGCAAGTTCTTCCACAGCCACGCGAAGGTAAAGCACCCATTACAGGGTTCATTATCGCTGGCGCCGATCGCCGCTGGTATCCAGCCAAAGCAAGAGAAACGCGGTTCGATAAAAAATGGTGCATTGAATTAAGTAGCGATCTAGTCAAGGAACCGGTTGCCGCACGTTACGGCTGGGCCAACTGGCCCACGGGCAATCTGGTAGGACGAGAACGAATACCAGTGCCCACTTTTCGCACCGACAACTGGCCCTTACCCGAAGGTATGAATTATACAGACGAAGCGAAGAAAGCCAGTGAGGAAAAAATCAGAAACCTGAGAGAAACCGCCCAACGACAAGCACTGGACCGAAAAATTCGCCAATTACAAATCGACCTACCCGCTCTTGAACGCGATCTACACAAAGCAAACGCAAAAGCGCAGATTGAAAGGAAAATCAATCGCATCAAGGCTGTGATCGAAGAATTCAAGACCGACCCCTGGCTATCGAGGAGATTGGATGAGTATAGCCCACAGCTTTCGGATCAACTTAAGGTACTGGAAAAAAACATTAACGATCTAAAAAGCAACTAACCCACTCATATGAAACGCATTCAAAACATTCTGTTATTATTCAGCTTAACCGTTGTGTCCCTTGCCAAGGACAAGCGTCCGAATATTCTGTTTATCTACACCGACGATCAATCCACCCGTACGGTATCTTGCTATGATGAAGCGTTTGACTTTGTAAAAACCCCAAATATTGATGCGTTGGCAAAATCCGGTGTCAGATTTGCACGCGCCTATATCGGTTCATGGTGTATGCCTTCACGTGCGACCATGCTCACAGGCCACCATCAGCACGGGGTGGATTCAATGCGCATGGAAGGAAAGTATCCGGGCAGTGCCTATGACCCAAAAAAATGCCCCTTTTGGCCTGCGGTTTTCCGCAAACACGGCTACGTAACTGCGCAAATCGGCAAATGGCATACTGGGGTGGATGGTGGCTTTGGTCGTGATTGGGATCATCAAATCATCTGGAACCGCCCAAAATATGTGAAGAATTCACCGAACTATTACCACGATCAACTTACCGAATTTAACGGCGGCAAGGCACAACTGGTAAAAGGCTACACAACTGATAATTATACAAACTGGGCCATTGAGTTCATTGATGGCAAAGGCCGTGACAAAAATAAACCGTGGTACCTCTGGCTGTGTTACGGTGCAGTTCATGGCCCCTTCACACCGGCAGACCGCCACAAGGGAAACTACGAGGCGGCAAAGGTACCGATACCCAGGGATGTTTACCCTCCAAGAGAGGGCAAACCAAAGTATGTTCAAAAGATGGAACACTGGGAACCGGCGGGCCAAAGCCATATTCGACCAGATCAACATATAGTAACAAAAGGAGAACCAGTGGAAAAAAAAGTACGCGAGCTGGGACCAGTTGGAATGAAAGATATCCCAGGCAGGCCTCTGCGCCAATGGATTAAACAATATCACGAAGGAGTGCTGGCTATCGATGAAGGAGTCGGTAGAGTGCTAAAAGCTCTAAAGGATAGCGGGCAAGATGAGAACACCTTAATCGTTTTCACCTCAGATCAAGGCTTCGCATGGGGCCAACACGGATTTAAATCCAAAGTTGCCCCATATCATGCGACCGTAGCTGCGCCTCTAATAATTCGGCCGCCATTGGAAATAGCCAAAAAAACGGCAGGCCGCGTAGTAAAAGAACCAGTAAGCGGAGTCGATTTGCCGCCAACCTTTTTTTCACTAGCAGGCCTGTCTCTCCCGTGGGAAATGCACGGCGAGGATTTAAGCCCTCTACTCAAAAACCCGAAAGCACAACGCAAATCACCAGCCATGCTGGTGCATACCGGTAAAATCTATGGCTCAGCTACGGCCAATATTCCGCCCACAGACGATCCAAAACTTTACCATGGTCCAGGCATACCCTGGTACGTGATGATTTCCGAAGGGCGCTTCAAATATATACGTAATCTCATCGAGGGTGAGATGGAGGAATTGTATGACCTAGACAAGGATCCCCAGGAATTAAACAACCTTGCGTTAAATCCCCGTCACTCTAGGAAGTTGGCCACCTACCGAACCAAAGCCGTTAAGGAACTACGACGTACCAAGGCGCCTTTCGCCGACACAATGCCAACACCCAGTACTTTGAAATAAATTATTCCTATACTTCTTTGGGGGTGTAACCTGATCACCAAATACCTCTAGGCTTACATTCATTTCTCCCATTATACTGGGGAGGAGTTGGTGAAAGATAATTCAAACCAGATACCTGCAAATAAACTCAGAACAAAGTTTAGTCTCCAAGGTCTATTCTTAAAAACCGATCGTTACAGCCAACGCAACACTCAATAAAATCGCCTAAAAAACCGTCCTGGATGTTGGGTAATCAATTTTTTCATCTCCAGTTGCAATAACGCCACTGAAACTTGCGATGAAGATAATCGACTAAGGCGAATAATTTCATCCTGTTGTATCTCTTCATGAGAAAGTACGCCATAAACAGATTGTTCAACTGGCGACAAAGTCGGCATGGGAATTTTGATCAAATCGGGATCCACCGCTTTGAGATGCGTAAACTCACTGATAACATCCTCAGCTGATTCGCACAATTGAGCACCATCTCTGATGAGATCATGACATCCTGCACTCCGAGGTGAGTCTATCCGGCCCGGCACCGCATAAACATTACGGCCATACTCTCCCGCTAAATTAGCGGTAATTAATGCACCACTGGCGCGATTTGCCTCCACCACCAACGTCCCTTGGGTCATCCCCGCCACGATCCGATTTCGAACCGGGAACGTATATTTACTTCCCTTATAACCAAAAGGGAATTGCGTAATCACCGCCCCTTGTTCAGATATTCTCTTGAAAAGGGAAACATTTTCCGACGGATATACAATGTCCATCCCGGTGCCAAGAATGGCGATTGTCCTACCTCCTGCATTCAAAGCTCCCTCATGTGAAGCACTATCTATTCCGCGAGCACCACCGCTGACAACCATTACCCCTGATGCCGCAAATTGCCCGGCTAGCATTTTCGCTACCTGCCGTCCATATAAGGTAGATTGCCGCGTCCCCACCATCGCAATGGAACAATCGTTAATTAAACCGATTTCGCCTTTTACATATAAAACATACGGAGGATCATATATCTGTTTAAGTAAAGATGGATAACACTCGTCATCAAGAGTAAGAATTTTGCAGGGAAACCTATCAATACGGCGTAATTCTTCACTCAAATTAACTACTTTATTCCACTGATGTATTTTAGCAGACACTTTAGTTCCTATTCCGTCTACAGAGATTAATGCGCGCTCAGATGCACCTAGTATTTTTTACGGTTCTCCAAAGCAATCAAGAAGTTTAGACAAGCGAACCGGCCCAATCTCAGGCAAAAGATTTAGCGCAATTAATGCATCGTGGTTATCCATGTACTATTAAATAGTACGAATTATGAAATCAGGCAAGCCGGCCGATAAAAACAAGCTTACTCTGCTGAAAAAGCTTCACTGAGCTCAGGCTCAGTCCAAGGCTGTGACTGGCCCTGTTCTTGAATCTTTGCACTAACTTTTGAAACTTCTTCGCCAGTTATTCTACTGGCACTATTGCCCCACTCTTGCCGAATGTACGTGAGAACTTCTGCAATTTGCACGTCACTTAAGGTGCTCTCCCACGCCGGCATTGCACCATTATAAGTTTTGCCAAGAACTTCAATTGGACCTCCCAGTCCTTTTAATAAAATAGCGCTTAATCTCTCTGAGTTCTCTAAAACATAAGGCGAATTAGCCAACGGAGGATTTACTCCAGAGCCCCCTCCATTTGCTTGGTGACAAGCCATACAGTTTTTTGCGTAAAGCGCTTTACCCCGCATTACAACCAGCTGCTCTTCAGATGGCGCCAGAGAGGCTACTTCGATAGGACTGCCAAAAGGAAAATGTACATTGCTGGCAAAGTTGGCATTTAGTTCATCAACCTTTGTACACCCAATGTACCCTAGCAGCGCAAGAACCACCGCAACACCCACAGGCATTTGGGCATTTCCTGAGACTGGCTCATCATGCTCATTCATGCTCAATTTGGGTTCTTCACTCATATATTCAAATAATATACCTTATCACTTTGCTGATGCTTGTTTCCTTCTTACCAACGGAGCTTCCTGCAGCGGTTTATCGTTTCGCAAACTTTTCATGTATTCTAATAAGGCCTTTGCTTTTGCTGTTGGCGTAATCGCCACTCTGTATGAATCTTCTTTTTCAACTTCGATCTCTCCAGACTGCACGCGTTCATTCTCTCCCAGTTTCCTTTCCTTAAATAAATATCGAAATGGTGGCATATGTGAACTTTTCCCGTTCCATTGTGGGTCATAGAGGTGTTTATAAATATTATTATCCTCTATTACTTGCTCCTCTGGATTATTTGCCACCTCTTCGCCATTCTTTTTATCGAATAAAATGTTACGGCCTATATTACTTAAATCCGGCCCAAAACGCCTCACTCCTACCATGACATGTTCATCGAAAAGAAAATCTCGTGAAACACTTTGACGCCCGGCACCCTTCTGTACATCAGGCCATTCCTTTGCCACCGGCTGCAATTTATATTGGGCACCCGCCTTATCCTTTAATTTTTGAATCGTTCCCTCAATATCTTTCCAGCTCTCGCTCCCATCAGTAACTGGAAAACTCGCTTCTTTAATCAATCGAGCCTGATTAGCATTCATTTCTGCCGGTAAGCCCAACTGAGCAAGCAAATCCTTTTCAAAACTCACCCCAGATACTCCATAGGCTTTTAAATTAACGGCCTCTTCTGCTCCTCGCGAAATATCATTTGATAAGCCAATTGCCGAAATCAAAGTTGCATTGGCATCCTGAATTTTTTTCTCGTCCCGCTCTTCAGGTTTCTTGTCCTGTTCCGCCTTTAAAGCATCCGCTGCCTTGGCCACTGCCTTGTAGGAGTAGGCTTTCTGAAAAACAGATTTTTCTGAATATTTGCCGTGCCGGTCAACTGCCTCTGCATTGAGTTGCCGATCATCGCCCAGCTGAGTAATTTGGATTTCATAACCAAAGGTCCCGCCAATAGCAGCACGTGTATGACAATAATAACAGCCATTCTCTCGATAAACCTGCTCGCCTTGTTTAGCCAGCCCAACACGTGGTCTCAGGGGATCGCCCGCCCCCAATTCAGGAGACAAATTATTGGCCTGAGAAGCCGGGCCATAAACCATCCCCCACCAAGAAAGACTAAGGGCAAAAAGCACGCCTAGAAAAATCCAAGGTGATTTATTCACTTAGCACCTCCCTCGGATTCAGTTGTACGACATTGGCGAATCAAAGACATCGGGTTGCATTCACCACAGCAATTACGAAACAACAAACACGCTATACTGCACAGAAAGATCAAACTTCCTGCCAAGAAGGCAAGTTCTCCCAAGAATGCAATCCTCATGGGCATGAGCGCCTTCTTGGCCAGTACATCAGCACCAACACTTTCTTGCAATGCATATCCGTGCCCGTAAGAAAAACCCATTCCAGCCAATGCCACAACAGCTACTCCAAAACCTGTTAAGTAAAACACCCACTTATAAGTCCCGGAACAGGCCCAGTCGACTTCATTGCCAAACAACCGAGGCGCCACATAATAAATTGCGCCAAACATTGCCATAGCAAAAAAGCCCCAAGCAAAGACATGGCGCATCGCTGTGGCAGCATAAGTAAATTGAAGTAGGTTATTCCATTCTACAATAGAGTTACCGAAAGTATAAAATGCCACCAATGCCCAAGAGGCAAATGATACTCCCATAAATTTCAGTGTTAAATCCCTTGATCCAATCAGGGGCACTCCTTTCGCTGTCTGGAGAAGATTCCAACAGACTGCGAGAAGAACAAATATGTACAACATCGAAGCTAACTGACTGAGTTTGATTGACCAAACCGGGATAGGCGATCCACTATTCAAATTCACCCAACCTCCCAAAATTAAAAGCATCCAGAAACCAAATCCTGCCCATTGACGACTGTGAAGTTCGCGCTGGATGATTTTAGGTATAAAGTAAATCAAGGCTGCTAATCCCATGCTTCCTAACCAGACTTGCTGCAAACTGGTTGCCGCCCAGTGCGCTGCAGGAATCTGAGCTGCGCCTCGAACAGGATTTTCCACCAAAAGCCAATGTGCTGTGCCCAGAATCCAAGGAAATGCCACCAAAGACGCAATCAGATACCAAGAACTTGGGTAAAGCTGCTTATGGCGACGGGAGAAATAGGTAAGAACCGCGCTAAAAGCGATTAAAGCATGACCTACAAAGAGCACCCTTCCGGCGTAAGCCGGCAACTCATACCCGGGTACACCCGGTTGGTCGCCCATGGTAATTCCTACCATCGCAGCAGTTACCCCAACATTCCATAAAACCGCACCTGCTACCACAAAACCCGGACGAGCCAACTTCATTCCACGTAACCGACTCAACATCCAAAGAGTCAAGCCGAGGCCTGCATTGCCGCCAAAACCAAATAGAAACGCTACCCAAGCATTTGCCTCCAACCGCCCATAGGTCAAATACGGAAAATCAGGCAGAAATCCTGGCATGTGCATGCTAAGTGAACCCAAAACACCAACTGCAGAAGCCTGTACAACCCAAATAGCTGCACTGAAGAAAAGAAACAAAACAGGCAATCGACAAGAAGCATTAATTGCCTCTGGCTTGGCCTCAGGTGCCGGATTGGCAGCGCTATCTGTATTTTCGCTCATCTACTATTTGTTCTATTCCGCTTTACTTAAGCTTTTTACGTAAGCCAACAACGCCTTAAGCTCTTCATCAGTTATAGGGACAGGAGGAGGCATGGGCGCCAAAGCTCCCTTGACCACCTTATCCATTGGTTTACGAACTGATTCAGTAAAATAAGCCGCATCAAATTTTACTTTTTCTATCGGCCCTCCGAGGCCTATATGAACTTCACGTTCTTTACCCCAAAATTCACCTATAAAGTTTGGTGCTTTCAAAGCTAAACCGGCTGGAGCCGGCACAGCCGGATCCGCTTGATGGCAAGTGAAACAAATCTTTGTCTGGAATAAAGTCTTACCTTGGGCGATGAGAGCCGGATCCTCTAAATCCTCTTCATTCCCAGCTACGGCCAGTCCTGCCGCTGACATGCTCCTAGCAACGAGCTCCTTATGTAGCGATCCTGAATTTTCATTCATTTTAAAGACCACCTCCGTCATGGCGTCGGCAACAGGTATCCGATAAACTTTTCGGTCAGCATCCACCACTCCATAAGTGCTTAACGCCTCCTCATCAGCCTTCATTAACTCGGCCTGCTTTTCAGACCGTGCTTCATCTCGATCATTAGTCAGCGACTGAGACTGAGTATCTGCACCATACTTAGTCACAATCCACACCGCCAACACCAAGGTCAAGATCAGAGCAAATAATTCGTGAGCCGCCCAGCTAGGCAGTAATGAATCAGACTTTTTGATATCTTCGCTCATTAATGACGCTCCAAAGCTTCTCCCATTCTCGGATCCTTCATGAGTATCACTGGGTGATTGAATAAATCACGCATGAAAATCCAAATCAATGAACCTCCCAAAAGTAATAATGCACCCAAATCAGCCAACACGAGAGATGGCCCATCCTCGTGTATCTCAGGCATAACATTAAAATACATATCCATGTAATGCATTAGGAGAACCCAGATAAAAACAGGAACCATAACCTTATTAGTTAATTTAACATCAATACGAAGCAGGACCAAAAATGGGATCAAAAAGTGGCCAATAATTAACGCCCAACTCACATAGGCCCAAGAACCTTGCTCTCTCAAAACATACCAAAAAGTCTCCTCAGGTATGGCTGCATTCCAGATAAGAAAATACTGGGAGAAATGAATATAGGAGTAAAAAACAGTGAACGCCAAAAGCATAGTTCCCAAATTATAAAACTGTAGGTTATTTATTTGGGGCACAATATTTTTAGCCTTTAAGATACGACCAATAATCCAGACTGCAGATATGCTCATCCACAAACTTCCGGCAAAATAATAGACGCCATACATCGTGCTAAAGAACTGGTGCTGAATACTCTTCATCCAGAGGATCGCCCCCAAGGTTAAGGTAAACGCGAAAAGCAAAATTCCATAGGCAGAGTGAATACGCATCATACGTGTACACATTACCTGTTGTTGGTCCTGCTCAAACGGCAATTGCTGAGCTTTTTTGTAAAAGCCGACAATTAAGTGCTCAGGAAACATTAGTTTCCCCTTAAAATCAGAGGTGCCAGACTTGTCCTGCTGCAAACTCCAATAACGCAGGCGATGAGTTAACCAGCCCCACGCAAAAAACAGGATAACTGATAACGCATACCAGGTAGGCTTATTAAATAAAGCCATTTTCACATGCAGCGCGTGATCGGAGTGCGGATCTTCTATTCGCATCCATGGGTAAATATATTCAGGACCAAGAAAACCTACCGGAATAAATGCCAGCCCCAACCATGGAAAAAGCAGGCAAGCCAAATGCTCGCAATAACGCCGGATAGGAGATGACCAGCCCGCATCAAAAAGATGGTGCACTAAAACCAAGAAGAGTGACCCCAGTCCCAAACTCAGGCAGAACATAAAAGCAGTAAGGTAAGAGAAGGCAAACTGCTCTTTGTCCTGCACATAACCGTAAATACAAAGCAGCAAACCGATAACTACTGCGATCTGGGGAATGCTACGCCAATTAGTCGTCTCCTCAGATTCTTGAGTTGTAGTGGTCACTATTTCGCTCATATCAGTTCTTCTGCTCCTGATCAGAATTCTTGGCCTCAGGCTTAGTTTTTACATGAAACCTATCTGGAACTTCCCCTTCCTTACCCAATCTACTCAACTGAAGAGCTCGGAGGTAGGCCACAATCGCCCAGCGATCTGTAACATCAAGAGTATTTGCATAACCCATCATCAAACCTTTTCCTTTGGTAATAACACGGTATAAGTGACCGTCAGTGCTTTTCACTACATCAGGTTCATGCAGGTTTCTAATTCCCCCAAAACCAAAATAACCAACGATACCCTTGCCATCGCCTTGACCACCGTGACAAGGGACACAGGAAATATTATACTTCTCACGACCACGCTCCATGAGCTGACTGGTGACTGGAATTGGGATAACTGCTACAGTGTTTGTTCCACTTTCAAAGCCACTGACAACCGTGTGTGTTTTCTCAAAAGGATATACCTCCTTACCTTCATTCAAAGTTATAGGCTGACTACGAGCAATTGTCCCCTTAACCAACGGTTGAGAGCTCATGCCATTCTTAAAGAAACTATTAGGCTCCATCGGGCGAAGCTTGGGTTGCCGATCCATATCCGGGAAGATTTCCAAGGGAGGCTTACGAGATATATCACCTCGGAAACCAGCCAAGCTCACTACCATAAACACTAACATAGCAATACCGATCAGAACGTATCTCATTGAGCGTCCTCCACCATTTCTATGTGTTGTGTCCCGGTGCTCTCCAAAAGAGCACGCGTGGTCTGTTCATCGTAGCGTTCATCCTCACACTCAATTACCACATAAAACTTATCGTCAGTCACATCAGCAAACCGCGCATTGGCTAGGAGCGGATGATGATGTCTAGGTAAACGGTTCAGTATAAACATCCCACCTAACGACCCAAAGGCACTCAGCAAAATTGTTAATTCATAAGCTACCGGAAAAGCAAAAAACCCACTAAACAAAGGCTTACCTCCAACAACAATATCGTAGTCAAATTTGTTCATGAAATAAATCATGACCATACCCGTTGTAAAACCAGTCACCCCCCCCAAAAAAAGTAAACCAACCCACCTTTGCATTATCCAACCCCATCACCTCATCCATACCGTGAATCGGAAATGGAGAATGCACATCCCACTTCTGGTAACCTTCACCATGGACTTTCTTGGCAGCAGCCATGGTCTCAGCCGGAGTTTCATACTCCGCCATGATGGCAAAAGGCTTACTCATCAGTGTGCACCTCCTTCAACCTTATCTGCCCCACCCTCTTTAGTATGCGGGTCAGCCTGAGCCGTTACGCTTTTCACCTCAAAAATACAAATAGTCGGCAGATACCTGACAAATAATAGAAATAATACCATGAACAGACCAAAAGTACCTACAAAAGTGAGGATATCCACCTGTGTTGGACTATAATACCCCCAACTGGAGGGTAAATAATCACGATGCAGTGAAGTCACAACGATCACAAAGCGCTCAAACCACATTCCAATATTCACAAATATAGAAACAATAAAAATAAACCAAGGGGTTGTACGACACCACTTAAACCAAAAGAACTGGGGACTAATCACATTGCAGCTAATCATGATCCAGTAACTCCACCAATAAGGACCAAAAGCACGGTTTTTAAATGCGTATAGCTCGTAGGGATTACCGCCGTACCAAGCTATAAAGAACTCCATCCCATAAGCATATCCAACTATAGAACCCGTCGCCAGTATCACTTTACACATCAATTCCAAATGCCTGATTGTTATGATATCCTCTAAATTGAAAATCGTTCGCATCGGGATCATCAAAGTGAGAACCATTCCGAATCCGGAGAAGATTGCCCCAGCTACAAAATAAGGGGGGAAAATGGTCGTATGCCAACCTGGCAATTGAGAAACCGCAAAATCGAATGAAACAATTGAGTGCACCGATAACACCAAAGGCGTACTTAAACCAGCCAAGAGAAGATAAGCCTTCTCGTAATTACGCCAGTGGCGGTTACTACCAATCCATCCCATTGAGAATAGTCCATATAGATATTGCTTAATCCTGTTAACCAGTTTTTCAAAACCGGTTGTACACTTGCTGGCATTTTTACGCAGGCGATCACGAATCGTGGCCAAATCAGGAATTAACCCCATGTACCAGAACAAGAGCGATACCGTAAAATATGTAGATACCGCAAAGACGTCCCACAAGAGTGGCGATCGAAATTGTGGCCAAATTGCATTTGCGTTGGGAATTGGCAGAAGCCAGTAAGCGAACCAGACACGACCTACGTGGATTCCTGGAAAAATACCCGCACATATAACAGCAAAAATAGTCATTGCCTCGGCGGTTCGATTAATGGAAGTCCTCCACTTTTGTCTCAATAGAAATAGAACTGCTGAAATTAACGTTCCCGCATGCCCGATACCAATCCAGAAGACAAAGTTTACAATTGCCCATCCCCAAGCCACGGGATGGTTTAAGCCCCAGACACCTACCCCTGTTAGGATTAAGTAACCAATGTAGGTGAAGCACATCATCGTCACCAAAAAACTTATAGCAAAGGCAACATTCCACCAACGAGGCATTTTGCCCTCCAGAATCCCAGCAACCTGATTAGTAATCCAACCGAAAGATCGATTATTCGAAACCAGAGGAACACGGACCAACTCCTTGGGAGTATGAGTTTCCACCTTAGGTTGAACCGTGGATTCACTCACTAATGGTTATCCTCCTTATGAGAATGGCCATGCCCTTTGTGTGCACCGTGATCATCACCATGCCCTCCCTCCGTAGCTTTATACTCCTTAGTGCTGAAGGGTTTCTCGTAACTGTCGGGCATCTTAGGGTTTGGATTGCGCACCTTGGCCAAATAAGTGGTACGCGCACCATTATCCAGAAAATCAAGCGTCTCGTAGGTGCGAGGATTATTCTTTTCCTCCACCACCCTTGAATCCTTATCCAACAAATTGCCGAAGGTAATGGCATCTGCAGAACATGCTGACTGACAGGCTGTCTTAAGATCAGCATCCTTGATCATAACATCGCCCCCGGTCCCCGCCTTAACCTTTTTATTAATCTTAGCGGCTTGAATCCTAGAACTACAGTAATCACACTTCTCCATTACCCCCCGCATACGCACTGAAACCTGAGGATTCTTTGCAAGCTCGAGTAAATCCCATTCATCCTCCTTCTTGCTTGGCTTTTCACGATCTGACAGCCAATCCAAGAACAAAGCCGGTTTAGTTAATGGTGATTCATAAAGGTTTTCTAGGGGACGCTTATTGTAATCAAAATAATTGAAACGCCTAACTTTCCATGCACAGTTATTAGAACAATACCGAGTACCCACACACCGGTTGTAGGCCATAACATTTAAACCCTCATCATCGTGAACCGTTGCATTCACCGGGCAAACACTCTCGCAAGGTGCATTTTCACAGTGCACACAGCTCATTGGCATGTTAACTACCTGAGGATCATCAATCCATTCCTCAGCATGCTGCACATCGTCACCATTTTGGCCTTGATCCTTTATTTTTTTAATCAAAGGCAACCCGTCAGAATCCTTCTCTTTGGGGTTATGGTTCCGGCCAGTGTAATAACGATCGATCCTTAACCAATGCATCTCACGCCCGTTGGCAACCTGCTCTTTCCCTACAATCGGAATATTATTCTCACTTTGACATGCAATAACACAGTCATTACATCCCATGCAGGAATTAAGATCAATTGACATGCCCCACTGATTAACATCACTCTTCAAAGTCGGACGTTCTTGGTAAGGATGTTCGTATATTTCCCCTTCATTACGGGCATGCGAACCCAGACCTAGATTGTCAGGAAAGAAATGCTTTTCATTATATTCCTCCTTACCTAACTCCTTAGCACGCTTCTTCTCAGACTTTCTAAACTCCTCAAGAGTTGCCTCCCTGACAATGGGACGGCCCTCCATAGACCAATGCTCCTGAGTACTGGACAACGGATAATCTTCGCCGGTATTTTCGATTTCTCCGAAATCCAAATTCCTTCCAGAAGATCTTAGTTTATAAAAATTGAAACCACCAACGTCTATGACCTTAGCCCCAAAGAAATTGTTGTTTATGAGGGGCCTTTTCTCATATTCAAAGTTTGCTATTCTCAAGTCACCTTCCCGCCCATAACCCAAAGGCAGGGAAACGGTATTATCGGACATCCCCGGCTGAACCCATACAGGTGCTTCTATAGATTTACCTTGAACAGTAAGTTTTGCCTTTTTGCCATGCTCAAGTCCCAGCTTTTCAGCTGTCTTACGGCTTACGCTCATTACATTATCCCACGTGATCTTGGTAATGGGATCGGGCACCTCCTGACACCAACCATTGTTAGCAAAACGACCATCATCCACACTGTAATCGCGGGTAAACACAACCTCGACACTCTTTGAAGGAATCGTACTATAAGCAATACTTGGAATTTCTTGAGAAAGTTCTAAATCAGTAACAGGAGTCGACTTGCTGCCCTCCTGATAGCCCTGGTGTAGATAATGCTCCCAACTATCACCACTGAAAGTATCTTTTACTATATCGTAAGCTGACTGGTAAGTATCTGGGTTTACCGAAGCATAAATCGACAGGACCTCTAACTCACTCATCGCATCGAAAAGTGGTGCGATTAATGGCTGAATGGAAACAATAGTTCCATCATTGGCTCGAGCATCGCCCCAACTTTCCAAATAATGCGCCAAAGGAGCATTTATACAGAGGCGGGTGGAAGGTTTACCAAGGGACGAATGAGATTCATCCTTCTTAAAATATGTCAGCCTAAACTCCGTCTTATCAACTATTGCCTTGCTGCCGATATCAACCCCACCATCATAAATAGGATTGCAGCCAAGATTCACTACTCGATCATACTTACCAAGATCTTCTGACAAATCCTTAAGCGTCCCAAATTGCTCTGTAGCTACAGGTATGAACTCAACAGTATTTCCGTTATTACCCAATATACCGTTAATGTGGTGTACCAATATGTGGACCTCCTCCGGCTGGCGATAGCCGGCCACTACCAGACCCTTACCTTTGTTTGCCTCGAAATCTTCCAGACATGCATCAATCCAATGTTTTTGCTCTTGAGTAAGGTCCTGAATTAACTTTTGAGAATTGGCATCGGACAAAACCCCAAGCTTACTAGCAATATAAACAGCAACAGCCCCTATTCTGGATGCATTGGCTCGCAAACGATGATCGGCATTGGCACCGGTTTGGGTAAGCAATCCCTCCACCGAATAAAGACGGTTCATTGAATCATCAGCACTTGCCAACTTGCGATTTTTCGTAAAATCACAAGTATATAGACCTGAATCTTCCTCCGTCCCCATGAAATCACAATCCAAGGATAAAATGACTTCGGCTTTTTCAAATTTCCAAACAGGGGTGATGGATTGTTCAAAAGCTTTGGATGCCGCTCTAGCATGAATACCGAAATCGATTGCTTCATGAACATAAAACTCCACCCTGTCACCCATCCGGTCCTTGATCAGCCCAATCATTCGGTCGCGGGAAGGCGAGTTGGCCGACGGCATTAGAAAGGCCGTTCTACCCTCACTTTGAGCTAAACTTTTTAACTGTTCAACCGCATCAGCTTTGGACATCTCCTTACCGTTCTTAAAATAAGTCCGAGCACGATCCGGGTCGTACAAATTCAATATAGAAGCATAAGCAAAACCATTAGCTGCTCCCTTACTTGCGGGACAATCAGCATTACCGGAAACTTTCGTGGGCCTGCCTTCGTTAGACTCTGCCAAAAGCGGGATCGCTCCGGTTCGTGTCGGCATAGCAGTAGCAAAATACATCGGCACACCATGAACGTATTCCTGACCGTGTATTCCCTCACTAGTTTCAGCACCAAAGGGAACAATAAGCTCTTCAGGACGGCGACAACCCACTCCAAGCATTCCTGCTCCTGCCAATCCCGCCGACGCCCCCATAAGTTTGAGAAAATCTCGACGTGAAAAATCTTCAGGCAACTCCGATGCCCCCTCCGGAAACTCCCTATCAGACCATTCAGGATGCTCAACTTCACCCATGGACTCGCCAATGCTACGCCAATAACGCGATTCAACTGCGTTTCCAACCTGACCTGTTTTCGAATTCATCTTCATGGGTTTAACGGTGGCAAGCTGAACAGTTTTGACTGGAGCGAATCTTCATTTTATCCACTAGTGCCTGCCCTTCACGATCAGCATCCCATTCGGCCGACGGTTCCCAATTTAAATTATAAACCTCACTTTGAGGCCTGACATTCTCATGCGGATTGCGATGACATTCGAGGCAGAAAGCCATACTCAAGGACTTCGAGTGCTTAACCTCATCCATCTCATTGACCTTGCCATGGCATTTCACACAGGAAACGCCTCGGTTCACATGAACAGCGTGGTTGAAATACACATAGTCCGGCGTCTTGTGAATTTGCACCCAAGGTACTGGCGTATTTTCCTTAAAACTTTTCCGGATGGGTTCCAAACGTGGATCTTCAGCCAACACCATTGAGTGACATTTCATACACGTCTCTGCAGAAGGGATATTGGAGTACCAGGACTTGTCCACGTCATTGTGACAGTAACGACAATCGATACCCATCTGACCCGAATGAATCTCATGGGAAAATGAAACCGGTTGAATAGGTTGATACCCTACCCGTGTGTATTTTGGAGTAAAATAATAGGTAACTCCTGCGACAACACAGGCACCAGCCACCAACACACCCACCGTCAGGATCAAAGGTAAGCGATTGGTCCATTTAGGAAAAATATTAGACATCCAAAGAGAACCGTCCCGGCCCGAATCCTACGAATCTAGGGATTTTGTGCAAGGTGATTTTGTGATTTTTTTCACAAAGTCTGAAAATGACAACCTCAGAGAGAGTAAAATTGGAGGCGAGGGCCGGAATCGAACCGGCGATAGAGCTTTTGCAGAGCCCTGCCTTACCACTTGGCTACCCCGCCTTAAGGGACGAGAGACTGTATCGGTGAAAGCGGAAAAGTCAATTTTGTTAGACACAGCCCAACTTACGGCGGTACTTCCATAATTCACGTGGCTTGAAGATTCCTTTTGGAGTGATAATTCCACTAATCAGCTCAGGAGGCGTCACGTCAAAAGCAGGATTGCGGGCATTACTTCCACGGTTAGCCACAAATACCTCGCGCCACCGATCAAGGTTATCTACGCCCCATGCACTTAAGACCTCTTTGCTCTCACGTTCCTCAATGGGTATCTCCACCCCTGCCCGCAATTCCCAGTCAATTGTTGAAAGTGGTATTGCAACATAAAAAGGTATTTTATGTCGTGCAGCTAGCACTGCCTTGGTGTAGGTGCCTATCTTATTTGCTACTTCTCCTGTACGGCCGAGAGTGCGATCACTTCCCACGATCACCAAATCAACTTCACCACGCTGCATCAAATGCCCAGCGGCATTATCAGCAATCACTTCATGAGAAACACCCTGCTGATGCAATTCCCATGCAGTTAATGCCGCCCCCTGTGATCTCGGACGAGTCTCATCACAAAACACATGAAAAGATTTTCCTTTAGCTTGAGCAGCATACATAGGAGCCGTAGCACTGCCCACATCCACGAAAGCTAGCCAGCCAGCATTACAATGAGTTAGCACAGACGAACCATTCTTGATAAGTTTTACACCATGACGACCGATCGCTTCGCAGTGAGCTACGTCCTCATTGGCAAATCTTTCAGCCGCCTTTAAAGCAAAACGCTGCTGTGCCTCAATAGTGGGACCTTTGATCATGCTTGCACGCACACCGTTCATTGCATTAACCAAATCCACTGCTGTGGGACGTGCCCCGGCAAGAGTTCGGTAAACACGGTCCACATGCCTATTAAAGGCGTCTAGAGTTTTTCCAGAGAATGACCGAACCCCCTGCGCAAGCCCATAAGCAGCAGTTGCACCAATGGCTCCAGCACCACGCACGGTCATATTGGTAATTGCGCGGGCTGTTTGTTTATAGGTCGAGGTACGGGTGAGCTCAAAAGCGTGAGGCAATCGTCGTTGCTCTATCAGAACAACCTCGTTACTCCGAACATCGAAGGACACAGTACGAAATTGTTTCGTTCGACCGTGGACTCGAACCCTCATCAATCAGTCCTGAGTCGCCTCAAGCTCTGCAATTTCCTGCTCAATACCCGCATAGATTTCATTCTGGCGAAGAAGCTCAAGATCAGAATCTTTTCGCAAATGATCAAAATCGCGGTAGCCATAATGAATGGCCTTACGGAGGGCGTTGGCCGCTTTTCGGAATTCCTCGGTAAGCGAAAAACTACAGGCCAAGTTATAGTGGACCAAAGGATCACTAGGACAAAGACGAGCTAGGCGGCGGTCTACACTGAGCCCATCCTCAAATCGGCCACGACGCGTATAATCATCACCCAACAGCTGAAGAGCTTCAACGTAACGGCGATCCCGCTGGGTGACCCCTTCGAGAAATTGAATCTCTATATCTAAATCCCGCTGCTCGCGATTCGAAAGCTTCCGTCCTGAACTATTTAATTCGGCCATGGGGTTTTAGGTGGCTCAGAAGGGCTAAACTAAGTCACAGACCATTACAATGCCAACAACAACTTTTTCACCTCACGCAACCGAGCTAACGCTTTCTTTTTTATTAAACGAGGAAACTTCCCCCCAAGCGAGATATAATCACCAGATCGTTTCAACTTTAGCCGATCTTTGTCGACCACAATAGAATCAATACCTTGATCCGAAGCGATTACTTTTAGTTCACCAACCAGCAGCAAGTGCTCCATTGCATGGGGTAATTTTCCAAAACGATCCCGTAGTTCGTTGGATAAACTTCGAACTGTTGATCGATCATCAGCCTGAGCCAGACGACGATAAACGTCAATACGCTGCGGTAATAAGGAAATATAATTCATAGGAATATAAGCCGGAGCAATTTCACAGGTATTTTCTTCAGAATTAGACTCAGGCATATCACTATCATATTCTTCCAATTCACAGATATCTTCCCGTGGAACCGAAATGGTGCTTTTTGATTTACCTGACTGTGACCGTGTAGATTGCTTAGGGGCAGTATCCTGCTCAGGGCTTAGCGTGAGGAAATCAAACTTTGTCTCAACCTCCACTCGCCTCTTCACCTTCTCTCCTTTCAATTGAGAGACACTTTGCTTAAGGAGCTGACAATAAAGCTCAAAGCCCACCGCAGTAATATGACCACTCTGCTCCGGACCCAGTAAATTTCCAGCGCCCCGAATTTCAAGATCCCGCATCGCAATCTTGAAACCACTCCCAAGACTGGAATATTGTTTAATGGCACTAATCCGTCGCCGCGCATCAGCCAGTAATGCCGCGTGTCGAGGCAGCAACACATATGCATAAGCTTGATGTTTGTAACGACCAACCCGACCGCGTAACTGATAAAGATCACTCAATCCAAACCGATCTGCTCGATCAATGATAATCGTGTTGGCATTAGGAATATCGATGCCACTTTCGATGATAGTTGTTGATAATAGCACATCTGCCTTGCCCTCAATAAAAGAAGTCATAACCTCTTCCAGCTCATCTGACTTCATTTGACCATGCCCTACTACGATGCGGGCTTCGGGCACAATACCCCGCAGTTTTTTCTCCACGGTATGAATTGTTCCAACGCGATTATGTAAAAAAAACACCTGCCCCCCCCGATGCAATTCACGTCGAATGGCTTTACTGATAAGATCTTCATTATAATCAGCAACAATAGTCTCGACGGGCAAACGGTCTACCGGTGGAGTCTCTATTGTGCTCATATCGCGCGCTCCGGTAAGAGCAAGGTACAGTGTCCGAGGGATAGGTGTCGCACTGAGCGTAAGCACATCCACATGCGTGCGCAGCATCTTGAAGCGCTCCTTATGAGCGACCCCAAAACGCTGCTCCTCATCGATAACCACCAAGCCTAAGTCCCTAAATACTACATCAGGTTGAACGAGCCGATGTGTTCCAATCACGATATCCACTGCCCCTGCCTTCAAAGCACCCACTGTTTTTGCTTGTTGGCTTTTGGTTCGAAAACGCGAGAGCAATTCAACCCGAACCGGATACTCCATCATACGCTCGGTAAATGTGTTAAAATGCTGCTGTGCAAGCACCGTGGTGGGAACCAATACCGCCACCTGTTTACCTGCCATAACCGCCTTAAAAACAGCGCGAATAGCCACTTCAGTTTTTCCAAAACCCACATCACCGCAAATCAACCGATCCATGGGCTTTTCGTTTTGCATATCGTTCTTGGCCTGTTCGATAGCCTTCATCTGATCCTGTGTTTCCTCATATACGAAGGAGGTTTCAAACTCCCGCTGCCAAGTCGTATCCTCGCCAAAAGCGTGGCCATGCTCGGTTTCACGGACCGCTTGGATACGCAGAAGCTCTGCTGCCAGATCACGAACCGCTTTCTCAGCTTTCTCCTTGGTTTTCTCCCAGCGTTTACCGCCGAGTATATTAAGTGGAGGATTGATTTTACCAGAGCCTACATATTTGCTCACCAAGTGGGCCTCACTCACCGGCACATAAAGCTTGGGAGGAGGGTTTTTCGGATCGCTCTGAGCATACTCAATAACAATGCATTCGTGAGCACTTTTATCATCTCCCTCTTTCGATCCGGAAAGCGGCATGACCTTCATCCCTAAATATCGCCCTATCCCGTGCTGAACGTGCACCACATAATCTCCCTTTTCCAGTTCGGTGAAGTTAATATCAAAAGCCGACTTCGTAGCACCACCATACGAACTTTTCATACGCCGCGGGCGCTGCACTTTGTAGCGCCCAAAGATTTCCGCATCACTTATCACCACCCACTTTTCCTCATTGAACAAAAATCCTCGACTCAACGTTCCGTGAAGAATATCCAACTTACCACCTTCCTTCACAAACCCATATTCATCCCACAACTCCTCTAACCTCTCTTGTTCACCCTCATTGTTACACAACATCAATACCTTATATCCCTGTCGCCGCCATCGGTGAATTTGCCCGAAAAACTCCCGCCTTTGCGCATCAACAATTTGCGGATCAGAAATTTGAGCACCCATGGGTCGGAAAACCTCCAGACTAGTAATGTCCAACTGCACATCAGATGCTTCACTGTCCAGCTCGTACAATTCTATACGACTGAGATTTCGCTCATCCATACGGTTGCATAGCGTAGCCCATTCAACGTGGAACTGATCGCCAGGAGGAACCTCCATTACTTTTTGTGCGGCCATTTCCTCAATGCTGTCAGGATCGCAAAAGAGGAGAATGCTATCTTCTGGCAGATGCTCCAAAAGAGTTGTTCTCCCTGAACCCTTGATATGCCTAAGTAAACCAACTTCTCCACCTGGAGAAATATCTACCTGATCAATTTTATCCCGTGAAATCTGGCTTTGCGGATTGAAGTAGCGAATGGATTCAAGCTCATCACCGAAAAACTCAAAACGAATGGGCCACGGTGTAGTAAAAGGAAAAACATCAACAATTCCCCCTCGAAGAGAAAGCTCACCACGCGCAGTAACCTGAGCTTCAGGTTCGTAGCCCTGTTCTTCCAACCACTCGATAAAATCCAATGGATCAAGCCTCTCTCCCAACTTCAATGTCCGTGTGCGGTGAAAAATCTCCTGTGGAGACAGGGTGCATTGCATCAACGAGGCGACCGTAGCAGTAATCACCAGAGGCTGCTCTCCCTTCAGCGCCTGAAGCGTTTCAAGACGTTCACTGATCACGTCAGCGTGCGGGAGTTTATCTTCATGCGGTAACACCTCCCAATCCGGATAAAACTGAGCTTTCATGTCCGACTTCAGGAGCCTCAACCAAGTTTCAAGGTCCTGCTGAAGGATTTCCTGCTGTTTAAGTTTCCCTGTAAGTAGAACAACCGGACGATGAGTTTGAACCCCAAGAATCGCACCCAAATGAGCCCAGCCAGCCAAGTCCACCCCCCCACAAGACAAAGCGCCGCCGGCCGCAATACGTTTAACCAGCTCTTTGCCAGCGGACGATGCGATAACCTGATTGAATAATTGTGAGCGCTCACTCATCGAAGATGCGCGCAGAAAAAATACGCTTGCACGAGAACACCGAGGGGTCAAGCGCCCTATTGACAGAGTAACCTGCGAAGGTAGGATGACGTACACAGACTTATAACTATGAAGATTATTGCAGCTATACTCGCCACAGCAATCGTTTCTGCAGCGATTACTTTTGTTGC
This sequence comes from uncultured Verrucomicrobiota bacterium, assembly GCA_902551155.1. Taxonomy (GTDB): domain Bacteria; phylum Verrucomicrobiota; class Verrucomicrobiia; order Limisphaerales; family UBA1100; genus UBA1100. The sequence continues at coordinate 26,133 of CACDBG010000008.1, forward strand.
TATTTCCACCGACAGCAAGGGAGAGGTGGAACGAAAGATTGAAGTAAAGGAAGATAGTTCCGGCCAACAAATCGCAGAACTCGAAAAGAAACTTCGCGTGGCGGAAGCCGAGGCTGGCAAAGTACAAATCGTGCGCGAAGAGATTGTAGTTGCCGGTTCATCAACCGAAAGCCCCGAAGCGATCCTTGATTACTTGAGCAAGCTACCGATGGGTGACCGCAATGACCGAGGTGGCGACACTGATGAACATCGCGTACTGATCCGTCAAGTCATCCGCCAATTTGAAGAACTCACCTCCATGGGATCCGATGCACTTCCGGCTATCGACCGCTTTCTTGATCAAGGACTCGACTTGGTGCTCTGGGAAAACACCTCGCAAATTACCACACGCAATTGGGAGCGCGGAGAGGTTTTCCTTGATCCGATTTTCCCTCCGTCCTTACGAATCGGCCTTTTCAATTCCGTCCGGCATATCGGCAAACGCAGTGGTGCAGACCTTCAAGAATGCGAACGCATCATCCTCAAAGTTTTAGGCACGACCGGCAGGTCACTTGAGGTTTCCTATCTGGCACTGGTTTTAGATGATCTTTCAAAGGATCAACACACCGATGCATACCTGCAGGCAGCCCACGAGCTTCTTATTGACTTCTATGATAAGAGACCAAAATCAGCCAATGGATTACTTATGTCATTGGACGAAAGAGAAGTCTCGTATCTGGACCGTCAAAATAAATGGCTGCTTTGGAACATGTTAAGGAACAAAAAGGACGCCACTTTCATGGACCAAGCCAAAAAGGAGCTACTTTACGAATATAACCGGACCGAAAAGAAAGACGGTCAGGAAATTGAAGTAGGCTATACCGGTATTGATCGATCTGTTTTGAGTTACCTCACAGGTGTCCTCGGAAAAGATGCGATGCCAATAATCCGTGACATATATGAGACTCCCGATCTAGGCGATCGCAACCGAAGCACACTCAGGCAGGTAGCCGCCAACTACATGGGGGTCAGTGAGGATGCCAGTATTATGGTTAATAGCCGAATGAATGAAGGATTTGCACTCTTGGCCTCACTGGATGACAAGAAAAAGGAAAAGGAAAACCGAGACCGAGGCTTAAGAACCGTTAGTTATTACCTAGGCAAACTGGGTGAGGGCAAAAATGTTGCACCGGAAACCCTGATGGCCCGGCAAAATTACCTATCCTCTTTACGCTCCCAAACTCAGGACAAGGAAGTTCTTAACTGGATGGACAACACCCAAAAACAACTTCAAGCCATGGGTGACCCCGAAAGAGCCAAGAAAATGGACGGCCGCTTCGATGCCCGGCGTAAAGTAGATGATCAAAGGCGCGATAATAACCGCCGCCGATAGTTCATTTATTTATTTAACGCCCGCAAGAAGATCCTCAAACTTCATTCTGTTCAACCTCCTGTAGGGATGTTTTGATCCTGCGCAGTGAAGAACCCCATCATTGTTGCACTGGATGTTCCTGAAGCGAGCGCCGCACTCACACTGGCCGAAGCAGTTGCCCCGGCAGTCGGCGCTTTCAAGATCGGCAAGGAACTCTTTGTCTCTGCAGGCCCGGACATCGTCAAGCGCGTGCGCGATACGGGTGCGGCAGTGTTTCTAGATCTTAAGTTTCATGATATTCCCAATACCGTAGCCAAGGCAGTAGCCAGTGCCACACGACTGGATGTGCAAATGTTAACGGTCCACACATGTGGTGGGAGCACGATGCTTGAGCGTGCCTTGGAAGGGGCCAATGAAGCAGCTGAACAAACAGGCAATGAAGCACCACTGATTTTGGGAGTCACAGTACTAACCAGCATGGATGAGAGTGACCTTAATGAAGTAAGTGTAAATAAAACTCCTGAAAGCCAGGTCATCCACCTTGCCCAGATGGCAACTGGAGCTGGCCTCAAGGGCTTGGTGTGTTCACCAAAGGAAATTGCCCCCTTACGTGAAGTATTACCAGCTGAAGTAAAACTGGTCACCCCGGGTATCCGCCCTGCGGGCAGTGAAACAGGTGATCAGAAACGGGTGATGAGCCCGGCTGACGCAGTTCAAGCAGGCGCAGATTGGCTGGTAATTGGCCGACCGATTTACGCAGCAGACCATCCACGAGAAGCAGCCGAAGCCATATTGGATAGTTTAAATTAATTCCGACCTTTTAAATGGGTCCATGTTCCCAACAGCCAATCCCATAGGGGCGAACTAACTCCATAATTACCCTTACTCTCCACCTTATGATGGTTTAGGTGGTGGTTACGCAAAAAACGCCCCAACCGCGTCTTGGGTTTACAATGGTGAATAGCCAAGTGTACCCCTTCATAAAAAAGGTAACTCAAGATAAAAAACCCCATGAAGACCGTTAGAGCATGAACCGGCAACACCAGAAAAAAGATTAATAAAACTAAAGGTGAATTAACCCAATCAGATTACAATAAATTGGACAGATTAGATTTGGAGGGTATGGGGCTCAAAGAAATCAAAGGATTGCATAATCTTGAGGAATTAAAATTTTTGAGAGTTGCAGGGAATAGATTGAAACAAATAGGGCAAATTGAGGAACTAACAAACTTAACTGAACTTAACCTTATTAATTGTCAAATCTCAGACACAAAGGGCCTTGAAAAACTGACAAAGTTAAAATGGCTGGGGCTCAGCAAAAACAAACTCACTAATCTTAAAAATTTGGAAAAACTCACTCAGTTGGAGTTCTTATATGTAGCTCATAATCCAAACCTACCCTTTTCTGAAATTGTACGGATTCAAAAATTACTCCCGAAATGTCAAATTAAACATAATGCAACGGAGTGAAGGCAGGGATTTTATCACTCATTTCCCTACCATACCTGCACTGAATCTGCCTCAAAGATTTCTTCCAGCAAAACCGAGTAATCACCTTCCGGATCAACCTGTGTTAGGTCTACCACACGCGTTTCATGTCCTGCCGCTTCTTGCGCAGCAATCACACTATTGGCCAGTCCATCGCCTTCCCTAGTTGTCATATGAAAGATTCGAGCCATTTTTTAAAAACGCATCACGCTATCAAACTCTGCAGTCAGAGCCATAAATTGCTCTTCTTTAAGACTGTGATTAACCACTTCATCAACATGAACCACTTCCATTGCCGTTTTATCGGGCATTACTGAAACCTTCCCTCCTTTGCCTCGAATCATTCCAATAAATTGACCGAATATTTTTCCATCGGGAAGTTCCGTTGCTCCTTCCCCCAAAGCTAGTGCGGCAGCTCCACGTAAAACCACATGAAGCTCCACTTGCTTCCAAACACTTACCCCACCAGCCATGCGGACTGCCTCCCCAACCCGTGAACTGGTACGCGGATCTGAATCAATCACAATCAGGATACGTGACTTGGGGCCCTGAAAAGCAGTTGGGTGAGGTTGTTCTTTCATCAGTTAAAGCTCACAAGACGATCCGCACTGGCCATCACATCACTGAGCATGGTAAGCCCGCCATAAATAGCGTTCTCAGTCTCAGGCAAACCCCGTTGCTTGGAAGCAAAGGAACAGGCAAAGAGCCTCAGTCCATGACCCTTTAAAGTCTGCAGGCGCTCATCGCTCACCGCACAGACCGCCTCATCCAAACAATAAAGATAAACCTCATTCTGCGCATTAAGGGCAGCAGCAGCCAGTTGCAAACCGTGATTAAAATTCGGATGATCAGCCCCAATGGAAAGAAGAATGCCTAGTTTTTTAGGGGACCGCTGGTCCATCGGGCAAGATTAGGCAAGCTGCCCAGCTGAGTCGAGACTGGCTTTAATTGATGGTTACGCCCGTCTTCCACAAAGGCATCAGGTCCGGGTCCGTCGCCGCCATTTTACCCACACGCTTTGTATCCCCAACCTTAAGCGCCCGCTCAAGCCATTCCCTCGCCGCATCCAAATCCCCGCTCTGGCACTTGTAGCAGGCCAGATTATAGGGAATGGCTTCATCATGCGGAAACCGTTTAAACACCGGGGCCAACGCATCATAGGCTTCCTGATAGCGCCGCATATAAAAGAGGCCGTTGCCATGGTTGATCCAGCCCTGTGGCATTTCCGGATTGGATTCAATCATCCTGAGACTGATCACAAGACAGGTCTCCCAATCTTCCATGCGGTTGTGAATGTGCCAGCGTACCTGCTGGACATCGAAATACTCACGGCAGTTTTCAGAAACCAAATCCAGCTCAGCCAAAGCTGACTGGAAATCGCCTAATTCCAACCACCCCTCTGCTCCAGATACATAATGAGTATCCGGTGCGTCCAATTTCCCCATCTTCATATTTGCCCAAAAATGTGAGAACACAACTTACCCCAAAAGGTGGATGTTTGGTGTGCCCTCCCTGGTCAGTTCGTGCGGCTCCCTCGCAACACATGTAGTCATAGCAGGACCATTGCCAAAACCCAAGATTGGGTTATTCACTGCCTTTTTTCGTAAAAGACCAAGATTGTGCGAAATTGATTAGGCTATTTGTCGCACAGCCGGATTAAATGTGCCTCGTCGATGACTTCAATGGACAATTTTTCCGCCTTGGCTAATTTACTCCCCGCATCTTTACCTGCCACTAAGTAGTCGGTTTTTTTGCTTACACTGCCCACTACCTTGCCTCCAGCCGCTTCAATCTTTGCGACTGCCTCCTCACGTTTTAGGTTAGGCAGGGTTCCGGTAAGAACCAATGACTTGCCCGATAGCGGGCCGGCTTTTGACGGTTCCTGATAGAGCGCAGACTGAAAATTTAAGCCTGACTTTCTTAATACCTCGATAAGCTTTCGATTCTGTGAATCGCCAAACCAATGGTGCAAACTTTTTGCAATGACTTCCCCCACATCATCAATGGCCACCAACTGGTTCTCTGTCGCATCCATTAGTTGATCCATATCTGTAAAACGTCGGCATAATGATTTTGCCACGCCGGCTCCAACATGAAGAATACCTAGACCAAACACCAAACGCCAAAGGTCACGTTCCTTGCTTGCCTCAAGACCCTCGATAAAATTCTGCGCAGACTTTTCTGCCATCCGATCCAAACTTGCCACTTCCTCTACTGTCAACTTATAGAGCTCCCCCACATTATCCACCAAGCCCCGCTCCACAAGCTGCCTTACCAAAACCTCCCCACCTCCCTCTATATCCATCGCACCACGGGCACAAAAATGCTCCAGCCGACCTCTAATTTGCGCAGGGCAGTCGGGGTTTGCACAGCGCCAAACAACGTCTCCTTTTGCCTTATCTGCAGCTGTACCACATTCCGGACATCCCTTGGGCAAAGTATATGCTTTTGATCCTTTAGGGCGTTTTTCCTGAATAACCCTCACCACCGCAGGAATAATCTCACCCGCTTTTTCAATGACCACAGTGTCGCCAATTCGTACATCTTTTCTTTGAATCTCTTCCTCATTATGCAACGTGGCACGACTCACCGTACTGCCCGCAATGGAAATGGGCTCAAGCTCGGCCACCGGCGTCAACGCGCCCGTGCGACCGACCTGCACGGTGATGGCCTTGAGCACGGTCTCGGCCTGTTCGGCCGCATACTTATAGGCAATTGCCCAGCGAGGCGCCTTGGCGGTGGCGCCGCATTGTTCCCGCAGTGCCAACGAATTGAGTTTAATCACAGCCCCATCGGTTTCGTAATCCAACCCATGCCGATCCGCATCGAGTTCGTTGATCGAGACCACCAAATCATCATGCGTGCGCCCGGTCCAAATCCGTTCGGGCGTGGGAAAGCCCAATTGATCCAACCAATCAAGCACGCCGACTTGGGTGTCCGGCACGGGGGCCTCCGTGCTCACCTCGCCCAGCCCGTACAGAAACACGCCCAACGGGCGTTCGGCAACGGCTTGGGAATCGAGCATCTTCAGCGAACCCGCCGCCGCATTGCGCGGATTAGCAAACGGCTCCTCGCCCTCGGCCCGGCGTTTCTCATTAAGCTTCGTAAACCCCATCTTGCTCATGAACACTTCGCCTCTCACTTCCACGACCTTGAGAGACTCTCCTCTCAGCTTTAATGGGATCGTTCGAATGGTTTTGAGATTAGATGTGATATCATCACCACTCACTCCATCACCCCGAGTAACCCCCACTGCTAAAACACCATCTTCATACCGTAGACTTACAGCAAGTCCGTCTATCTTGGGTTCAACCGTCCAATCCAATGACTCATCAGGCAACAACTTCCCAACACGAACCAAAAACTCATCGAGTTCCTCAAAAGAATAGGTATTATCCAAACTCATCATTGGCACCGCATGACAGTGATCTGGAAACTCACTAACCGCCTGGCCGCCAACACGTTGACTTGGAGAAGAAGGGGTACAAAGCTCAGGATATGCTACTTCCAAATCAACCAGCTCTCGATAGAGACGGTCATAATCCGCATCAGTAATAGTCGGATTGGCTAAAACATAATAGGCATGATCATGACAGCGAACCTCCTCAACCAACGCGAAGTAACGCTCCTTTTCCTCTTCTTTCATACGCCCTTCTAAAATTTGAAACCGGCTAGGGCATCAATCGTCACATGATCCTAAATCTTGGGAGAAAAATCATCCGCATGGTACGAACTACGAACAAGTGGGCCGCTGGCTACATAGGTGAACCCCATGGCCTCTGCCTTTTCCTTGTGTTCTGCAAATTTGTCTGGATGGATAAATTCCTTTACTGGCAAATGTTTTTGAGTCGGCTGCAAATACTGTCCCAAGGTTAGCAAATCACAGCCAACTTCACGCAAGTCTTTCATAACTGCATACAATTCCTCCTCAGTCTCGCCCAAGCCAAGCATAACCCCAGACTTGGTATAAATTTCAGGAACCCTCTCCTTCACCTTACCCAACACAGATAGAGACCTGTCATACTTCGCAACTGAACGCACTTTCGGGGTGAGTCGGCGAACTGTTTCCATATTATGATTGAAAATTTCTGGGCGTGCTGAAATGACCGTATTAATGGCTGAATCATCGTCCTTAAAATCAGGTGTAAGCACTTCAATAACTATGCCAGGATTAACCTCCCTCACCCGTTCAATAACCTTTTGAAAATGAGCCGCACCTCCATCGGGTAAGTCATCACGAGCTACAGCAGTAATGACCACATGCCGCAGCTCCATCCTTCTGGTGGCTTCTGCAACGCGATCTGGCTCATCAACTTCCAAAGCCATCGGGCGCCTTGTGTCAACCGCACAAAACCCGCAAGCCCGAGTACAACGCTCACCAGCAATCATGAAAGTCGCTGTTCCCTTACTCCAACACTCCCAATGATTTGGACATCGCGCGCTCTCGCAAACAGTGTGAAGATTCAGATCGTCTATCAGGTTTCGCGTGGCGAAATATGCGCTGGCTGTAGGCAACTGCAAACGAAACCAATCTGGTAATCGCGGGCGTTTCGTTTTTGATACAGCAACCGAGCTCATTAGCTTTTACCCAGGCCCTCCCAAAACACCACCAATTCACGCGCACCAAAATCCGCCAGCACCTGACCGTCCACCTCAATTACCGGTGCCAGCGTTTGGCCGGAGATTTGCTCCATGTGTTCAAAAGCTTTTGGATCTTCCATTACATCAATAGTATCAAACTCAATACCCTGACTTTTAAGCCAATGCTCAGCTTGCCGACACCATCCACAAACGGGCTTCACATAGAGCTTTACTGATTCAGGTTGATACATAACTGGCGGATATATTCAACCGAATCCCTCTCAGTATCAAGAACCAAGAGAAGCAGATCCTTCCCTACAGGCTGGTATAATCCGATGATCGGGACTAAAATGCGTTCATGAAACATTCAACCGGTTTTCTAAGCCTCGTGAATGATGCCCTAACTCGTGTGAATGAGATTCCAATCTCAGAAGCAAAAACTCTAATCGACGAAAACCAGGATGTTGTGTTACTCGATGTTCGAGAAGAAAGTGAATGGAATAAGTCACACGCCAAAAAACGCACAGTATCTTGGGAAAGGCGTGCTGGAACGTGATCTTGAATCGCGTTTTCCCGATAAGAACACCGAAATAATCATGTATTGCGGCGGAGGATACCGTAGTGCTCTTACCTGCGACGCCGCTCAGAAGATGGGCTACACAAATGTAAAATCATTGCAAAACGGCTATAAAGGCATGATTGCCTCTGACTGGCCAATGGAATGATAGGTTATTTTTTTACCTTAGCAGATTTCTTTTTATCACGCTTGGCAACCATTTTACGCAGTTTTGGCCAGAATTCCACGTCAACCATATAACCCACGCAGTTCTCTGAACCACAATTACAGGGATTTTCAAAAGCATCAACTAAATCGTAGTTGTAATTATATAGCACTTCCTCTCCTTTTTTGATGTTTCGCGTGGCCATGATCCACACCCGATCCTTTAGAATATCTGATTCAGCATTGGTATCACATCCATGGTTAATGAAACGGGCCGGATTCCATTCTACGCTTCCATCAATATCAAAATGTTTGTTTATCGTGAAGACATAACCATTTCCGTCATCTAATTCCTTCTGTGCCTTTTTCTTGGTCAGCGGACGACCAATGTATTCGATAATGCGAACGCCTTTTACAATGGGCTTTTTAGCGTACGCCCCGTAATTATGAATGCCGGATTTTTTGAATTCCAAATAGTTATTTTCTACTTGCGTCTTCACTGCCATAACGCGGGCATATAACGGGAGTCTCTATAAAACGGTCAAGTTGCAGTTGTTAGAAAAAACCATGCAGTCCGTTGAAAAAACGTCTTCAGGAATCGAAACTCACTATTTTGCAACAACCTTCGTAATCTTGGCGGTTACAGCATTGGTCCATGGGCAGGCCGCCCTGAAATTCCAAGTCAATTTAGATCCAAGTTGATTGGTAAAATCCATAGTCTGCCCCATGAGCTGGCCTTGCTGATCGTATAACTCTATTTGCACCTCCACTTCCTTGTAATCTTTGTCGGAGTTATTACTTACGTTTCCGGTGACATACATGACCCCAGCGACACCTGAGGGAGAATTTAGAGAAACTGCGGTATTATCCCACTTGAAATCCTCTGTAGAATTTATCCTAGCCTCACCCCCAAATTGAAAACGAGTGTATTTGCGGATGTCTCTCGCTAAACTTACATCAAAAACCTCGACTCCAGTCGGCAACAAAAAATAAACAAAAAGCAGAAGAAAACCTACGCCACCGAGTCCCAGTGCCCACTTGGGAATAGACCTAGGCTCATCGGCCTCATCTTCTTCTGCCACCTTTCTAATCACAGGTTCAGGAACAGAATCTTTACCACCTATGGGTTTAGGAGCATTACCAGAGCCTAATACACCTCCCATTCCGGCAACCTTACGCTGAACAGGAGCGGGAGCCGCACCTCCGCCTCCTATTGGCCGCGGATTTGCTGCCGAACTTCCAGGGGCCACATCACTCATCGGATCCATTGGATCTTTGGTAGATGCTATGGGTTGTTCTGCCTGTGCGGGTTGAGGTGGCGGCACCGCACCTTTTCGCGGAGAAGGAGCACGTGCTTCCTCAACACTTTCTATCCTGCTCGATCGCTTGGGCGCAGGTCTTGACTGTGTAATTGAAGATTTAGGTTTTGGTTTTGGAGTAGAAACATTCTCAGATTTAGCTACACCGGCGGACCCAGCTAAACTGCGACCTATCTTCTCAGGAGCAGCCCCACTTACCTCTTCTTTTGAATCTGGCTGGGGTGAATCTGATTTTTGCTTTCTCGGGCGAGGCGGACCCGAGCCACGTCTGGGTGCACGGGGTCTGGGTGGGCCCCGTCTTTTTGACTTCTCCTCAGGATGTTCCTCTACCGCCTCTTCTTCCGTGCCGGCGTTTTCATTCCCTGATTCAGGCGAAATGACTGACTCTTCCAAGTCCTCAGTTGAAAAAGTAGAGGGAGATAAAACAGTTTGTTTGTGGCAATGCCCGCATTCAACCTCAGTTCCAATGGCATCCGGGTTGTTATCAAAAGAAAGCTTTCCATTACAATGTTCGCACACATGCTTGAGCAGCATCTGCAACCCCGCCCCGCAATGCGGACAATTGAAATCTACCCCAACTGCATCTAATGGTAATGAAACGCGCCCGTTGCATTCACAACACGGAGCCTTAATATAACTTTCTTCACTCATCACCTTAGATCACAGACTGAACTTTGATTATTGCCGAAGCACACGTTTATGGCGATTGGATTTTTTCCATTACGCAGACCATGACACAAATTCTTTTAAAGGGGTTCGCTCTGGAATAAAGGTGTTAACTTTCGCATCTGGATCGGCATATCCAAGTGACAACCCCGAAACGATCCATCGATCCGAGCCCAATCCCAGTGCCGAACGAACAATATCAGCATAGCCAGCAACACTAAATTGCGGACAACTTCCCAACCCATAAGCTGTGATTCCTAGCATTATATTTTGCATAAACAAACCTAAATCGAGGAAATTCCCTCGTTCTGAACCAGCAGGCAAATGAAAGATCATATGAACCGGGGCACCAAAAAATTCAAAATTTTCCCTGCCATGTGCTTTGCGAGCTGGCACATCATCACGCGCTATACCCTTGAGTTCAAAAAGTGAGTAGCCGCAATTTCGAGCCCGTGCCAACCACTCCTCAGGTCCTGGCATAAGAGAATAGTCATAATCGGGCTTTGGCTTTACTCCTTCATCATAGGCATTACAAAGAGCTGTACTGAGTTCGTCGCGTTTTTCTCCTGTAACAACTGTTACATGCCAAGGCTGAGAGTTTTTACCTGAGGGGGCCTGCCCAGCAGCAAGAAGAATGGTTTCAAGTATTTCGCGCGAAACGATCTCCGAGATAAAAGAACGCTTACAGTGACGAGCGTTAATGACAGACAAAAAATCAGCTGGATTCATGGCGGATAAAACGCCGATGCTAGTGAACTTCGTTTGCTTCGAAAAAACGCTTAACTTCGATAGCAGCATTCTCGACTGAGTCGGAGGCGTGGCAGATATTTTTCATACTCGTAGTGCCAATGTCTCCCCGGATTGTCCCCGCCGGAGCCTGAGTAGAATCGGTTGGACCAAGCAAATCACGAATTGCTGTTACAGCGTTTTCACCTTCTAAAACCAATGCGAGAACCGGACGAGAACTCATGAATTCGACGATCTCAGGAAAAAATGGCCTGTCTGCGATATGGGCATAGTGTTCCTTTAGCAGTTCATCGGTGAGGGCAATAAGCTTAGTGGCACGAATCTCAAAGCCTGCCTTTTCAAAACGACCAACCACCTCGCCAGCATGTTTTCCTTCGAGACAATCAGGTTTAAGTAAAATAAGTGAACGTTCTGTAGCCATATTTTTCAGTGTTTCAGGAGAGGGACTAAACCAGCTTTGAACCAAGGACGCAATAGTGGAAAATTTTATGAACCACTAACGCAATGCTCTGCCAGAGCAACCGCCTTAATCATGGCCTTAGCCTTGTTGACTGTTTCCTGGAACTCAGTTTCGGGCACCGAATCATTGACCCAACCCCCGCCTGCTTGGACGTAGGCCTTGCCATCCTTAAGTAGAGCAGTGCGAATCGTAATACAGCAGTCGAGATTCCCATTGAAACTGAAGTAGCCAACTGTGCCGCCATATGGTCCACGAGTCGTCTGCTCAAATTCACTGATAATCTGCATTGCACGAATCTTCGGTGCGCCCGTAAGTGTTCCTGCGGGAAAAGTGGTGCGCATCAAATCATATGGAGTTTTGTCCGAGCTAAGCTGTCCCGTCACACTCGATACAATGTGCATCACGTGGCTATAACGTTCAATGACCATGAGGTCAGCCACCTGTACACTTCCGTATTCGCACACGCGACCGATATCGTTACGAGCAAGATCCACCAACATCACATGCTCAGCGCGTTCTTTTGGATCAGCTAACAATTCCTCTTCATGTGACAAATCTTCCTCCTCCGTTTCCCCTCTTGACCGAGTGCCGGCAATAGGCCGTATCTGCACCTTTCCTTCTTCACTACGCACATGAATTTCAGGTGAAGCACCTACAAGCGAGAAACCATCCAGTTCTAAAAGGAACATGTAAGGTGAAGGATTAATGGAACGCACTGCCCGGTAAACATCCAATGGGTCAGCCTTCACTTCAGTTGAAAAACGCTGCGAACCCACGACCTGAATAATATCACCCGCTTGAATATACTCCTTGCTCTTGACAACGTTAGCCAGAAAAGTCTCCTTTTGCATATTTGACTCAAAGGATGGAGAAGGCGGTTCTGCAGCAAGAGTTACAGGGCGATGTTCACTGGGTTGCTCCAATAGAGAAACAAGACGATCAATTTCATCCACCGCATCCTCATAAGTATCCTCGGGCTTAGCCCCTTCTTCAATGATGGCATTTACCAAAATTGTCACAGTCTGCCGCACGCGATCGAAGATGAGAAGCTCATCGGCAATCAGAAAATACATCGTGGGCGTCCCTAGTTCATCCTTAGGAGGACGAGGAACCACCGGCTCCACATCGTGGATAAACTCGTACCCTACAAACCCCATCGCCCCGCCGGTAAAACGCGGTAAGCCTGGCAGACCCACCGCTTGATAACGTCCCAGTACTTTCTCCACTACTTCCAGGCCATCCCGTACGTGGCTATCACCCTCTTCACGGCTCACAGTATAGGTTGCGGTAACCTTGCCTCCTTCAACTACCTGCACCTGATTTCCATCCTGCCGAATAATCCCGCGTGGATTACAGCCTACGAAAGAGTACCGGCTTAAATGTTCTCCACCCTCCACACTCTCACACAAAAACGCCTCACCGTCGGAACGTATCTTCCGGTAAGCCGATAAGGGCGTCTCGAAATCGCCGAGAATCTCGCGGTAAACCGGAATCAGATTTCCTGATTGAACGTAAGCCAAAAACTCATCGCACGACGGAGTAATGTTCGAGTCTTCACTCACCACTATTTTTTACTATACACCTCATCGGGATCAACGAGACGATCCTCAGTGATTTCAGATTATCGATAAAAGACATGGGTCAGGTTTACCGCAGGGCACTGTTGCAGCATAGGAAAAAAATTTGGATGGAGTAGTTCTCTACGCCCCAGCCAAATCAGAAAATTCACCCGCATCAAAGTAGGACCCCTGACATTGCCCACATTTCTCGAATACAATTGCGCCACGATGTGTGTTTTTTTTCCGACGCAACCAGACCGTACTCATTTTGGTTTGGCAACGGGGACAATTAACCCCCTTAAAACCTCCCGGAGATTCAGACAAGGCAGTTCCCTCGTCAGGATTACGATCCCAGATACAGTCTATATCCACGGCTTCACCCCCCGGCAAAGCTAAAAGCTGGTCGCACTCCATGGCATCAAACCAGATGCCCTGACAACCGGTACACCGATCCACGGTCACTTCTCCGAAGACAACGGACTCCATTTGCTGACTACAAGCCGGGCACTGCATAGGATGGAGATTCTATTGACCTGAGGAAAGGTGGCAAGAGTGAAACCCAATTGGAATGATTGAAAGGCTCTTTTTTACTACTCGGGTGAGTTATTTTTGAGCCAAACTTGGTAACGCTTCTGCACAAGATTATTAAAATCGTTCTCGGTAAAATCTAGGTCTATTGCTTCCCAGATCCTCGCTATTTTATCAGCACTCCCCGTCATCACACGCTTGCCATCAGGGGAAAAGGCAACGGAGTTAACATTGTCGGTATGGCCCCTAAGAGTTAGCAGTTCCTTACCCGTGTCTACATCCCAAATCTTCGCTGTTTTGTCGGCACTCCCCGTCACCAGACGCTTGCCGTCGGGAGAAAAGGCGACGGAGAAAACCATTGGTGAATGAGCCATACCCTTTGGAGTATGCAATTCACCTGTCTCTGCATTCCAGATTCTTGCTCTTCCATCAGCACATCCTGTTACCAAAAGCTTTCCATCGGGGGAAAAAGCGACGGAGGAAACAATAGGCCTTAAATGGCCCACGAGGGTTAATAGTTCTTTTCCATTTTCTGTATTCCAGATCTTCGCTGAGTCTTTGACGAGCGGCCTAAGGCGCCCACTTTTGTCCCGACGACCCCTCGCAAAGCCGCGGCTTGCCGTCACCACACGCTTGCCATCAAATGAACAGGCAACGGAATAAATAGGATTATTACTTTTACCCCCGGCGACCCCTAGAGTCAGCATCTCCCTGCCCATAAGCTTGTCATTGCCACTGGCGGGATCCCAAATCTTTGCTGAGCCGTCCCAGCTCCCGGTTATCACATGCTTCCCATCGGATGACCAGGCAACTGAGCTAACTGCACTGGTATGGCCTTTGAGGGTCTGTAGAACGCTTAAGTCAGACGACAACGAAATCTTCGCTGTTTTGTCAGCGCTCCCCGTCATCACGAACCTGCCATCAGGTGAAAAGGCAACGGAGTAAACTCTGTCGGTGTGGCTTCTGATGGTCATTTGTTCCTTACCGCTGTCCGCATCCCATATCTTCGCTGTTTTGTCCCAACTCCCTGTCATCACACGCTTGCCATCGAATGACCAAGCAACTGAAGAAATCTCGCTTGTATGGCCCTCGAGGAGTTTTAGTCGAGAATCACTGAGTGCATCCCAGATCATTGCTGTGCTGTCGTGGCTCCCCGTAACTACACGCTTGCCATCGGGGGAAAAGGCGACGGAGGTGATTGGATGGACGTGGCTTTGGAAGGTTTGCAGCTCCCTGCCACTGTCTACATCCCAGATCTTCGCTGTTTTGTCAGCACTCCCCGTAACTACACGCTTGCTATCGGATGAACAAGCAACGGATGAAACCTCTCCGGCATGGCTCAAGGTACGTAATTTCTCACCCGTCTTTGCATCCCATATCTTCGCTGTTCTGTCCTTGCTTCCGGTTATCACATACTTGCCATCGGATGACCAGGCAACGGAGCTAACTCCATCGGTATGACCTTTGAGGGTCCGTGGTATGCTTAAGCCTAGCGACATGGAAATTTTTGCTGTTTTGTCAGCACTCCCCGTCACCACGAACCTGCCATCGGGAGAAAAGGCAACGGAGCTAATTGCACTGGTATGGCTTCTGATAGTCATTTGTTCCTTGCCGCTGTCTGCATCCCATATCTTCGCTGTTTTGTCGGCGCTCCCCGTTACCACACGCTTGCCATCAGGTGAAAAGGCAACGGAACTAACCCAATCACTATGGCTCTTCAGGAGGTGTAATTCCTTACCACTGTCTGCATCCCATATCTTCGCCGTCTTATCCCTGCTACCCGTTACCACTCGTTTGCCATCGGGTGAAAAGGCAACGGATTGAACTATACCTTCTCGTAAGTCATGCTTGAGGGTATGTAATTCCTCACCTGTCGCTGCGTTCCATATCTTCGCTGTTTTGTCCCAACTTCCTGTCACCACATGCTTGCCATCGGAAGAAAAGGCGACGGAGCTAATATTTCTTTGGTCCAATGTACCCCAATTTTTGGTATGGCCCTTGAAGATTAGCAGCAGCAAGTCCGAATGACATAATTTTACTAGATGACCCCACTCCCAACCTCGAAGCTTTATTGGAAAATTTTGTTCGTCCCATAGCAGGCTTTTAGCCGAAACATAATTTCCACTATCAATTGCTAATCGTACTCGAGCAAAGGCGTTGACATAATTTTCCTGTTGGGTTTTTTTGAGGTTGGCTTCAGCCTCCCTCTCGTTCACTTCGGCAATCCCCTTTTGCTTAAGTGCTTCTTTTTCATTCTTTTCAGCAATCCCTTTTTGTTTAACGGCTTCTTTTCGCTGTTGGACCGCCTCATTACGCTGGGTCCATGCCCAGATAGCCAGACCTCCCATTACCAACGCTAGTGCCCCCGATATTCCGCTCAACACCATCATCCGTCTTTGCCGCCTTACAGCATCCCGCTGCTTCAAGTCATCAAATCCCACCCCCAACAACCCTGCCACCAACTTCAATAAGGCATTGGCTTTCCCATCTTTTCCTTTCCGTGCATCCGCTGCAATCGGTTCAGTCCGCTCCTCTGAAAGCTCTCCATCCTCTCCCAGTTCATACTTCACCGCCTCAGGGAAACATTCCTCCAAACCCATCTCCGGCTTATCAGCCCCGTAAGGTTCCCCATCGACTATCAGACACAATATCCGGTCCGACTTGCCCAACCTCTTGAATTGCTTGATCTCCTCATTCACCCACTGGCTCTTGGCTGAGCGAGGAGAACAGATCACCACCAGATGACTGGAGCTTTTCAAGGCGTTGTCGATCACCATTCCCAACTCGGTGGCCGTTGGGAGTTCTTCCCGGTCTCTAAATACCGGGAACAAACGTTTGGGTACCTCCCCCTGACTGGTCTTCCTGCCAATCAATCCTTTCGGGATAGAATAGGTTTCCAGAGATTTATGCAGCCAGTCTCCCCACTTCTTGTCCTGATGGGAGTAGCTGATGAAGGCCTTGTACTTGAACTCTTCTGAAGTGGGTTCTGCAGGCAGTATCTCGCTTAGAGGTGTCCAGTTCTCCAGCCCTTCATGATATGCCAGTTCCTGGCCGGTCAGCTCCCCTTTCCTTACCAGATCCTGAACCTGATCCACACTGTAGGGACCCACAGTATCTCCGTCATCACGATGGACATGGATTTGCATCAGTTAATTTAAACTAGATGATTAAAATGGATTTTAGATCACCCATGGCAAATGCTCAAACCTGAACTGGTCAAATTCCCTACACTAACCGCACCGGAATAGCCGCTTTTGCCAAATGTTCCTTCACCTCACCCACGGTGTATTCGCCAAAGTGAAAAATACTGGCAGCCAAAACTGCATCTGCCTTGCCTTCCTTCAAAACATCCACCATGTGATCCAAGTTGCCTGCACCGCCACTGGCCACAACCGGTACTCCTATATTTTCACTGATACGCCGAGTGATCTCAATATCATAACCGGCTTTAGTCCCATCTGCATCAATACTATTTAAAACAATCTCGCCTGCCCCTAATTCCACCGCTTCCTTAGCCCACTCGACGGCATCCAAACCGGCTTCTTTTCGACCACCATGAGTAAAAACCCTCCACTCTTCTGCTCCGGTTTTTTTAGCGTCAATACTCACCACAATGCATTGACTGCCAAATTTTTCCGCTCCCTCACCAATGAGTTTGGGATTGGTAATTGCTGAGGAATTAATACTTACCTTATCAGCTCCCGCCTTAAGCATCGTACTCATATCTTCAAGAGTGCGAATACCCCCTCCTACCGTTAACGGCATAAAACACTGATCTCCCGCTCGCTCAATCACATCTACAATCGTTTTGCGTTCATGAGCCGTGGCGGTGATATCAAAAAAAACCATTTCATCAGCCCCCTGATCATTGTAGGCAAGGGCCAACTCCACCGGATCACCCACATTGCGTAGTTCCCCGGCCTCGGCCTTGCCAAACTGCACACCACGGGTCACTTGCCCATCATGGACATCGAGACAGGGAATCACGCGCTTAGCTAACATTGTACTACAAAGGAGAGAAGAGACTAACGGGCAAAAGGGATCATCACGAGTGAAAACCGTCTAAAGAAATTTTCTTTATCCATGGACAGCAGCTATTTCACGCCCACATTGATGGTCATCGCGCTACCAAGAATTCGATGGAGAGCAACTTCACTGCATCCCAGTTCACGCAGAACTTTTTCCACCCCGTCCTGTGCAGGGTAATTTTCAAGTGATTCATGAATATAGGCATAAGCAGGAGCATCGGAGCAAAAGACCCTACCGAAAATCGGCACCACCCATCGAAGATAAGTGGAATACCCCCAACGCCAAGGAGCGAACGACGGCCGGCCAAAATCCAGAATCAACATTCGACCGCCAGGTTTAGTAACTCGATACATTTCTTTAAGACCACCCTCGAAATCAGCAAGGTTGCGTAAGCCATAAGCAATCGTAACGATGTCAAAATGGTTGTCAGGCAATTCAGTGTTTAATGCATCACCCCATTGAAAGGTCACTTCGGATGTTGAGTTTCTTTCTTCAGCGTACTCCAGCATGCCCTGGCTGAAATCCATTCCTATTACTTCTACCCCCCGTGCAGCCAACCCAAAAGCTACATCACCAGTTCCACAACAAAGATCCAAAGCTCTCTGACCAGACGACGGATTTGCCAAGGATATAAGCCGGCGTTTCCAGTAGCGATGCAGCCGCAAACTTTGCAAGTCATTGATAAAATCATATCTTGAAGCAATCACCTCAAAGAGGTCCTGCACCCTCTCCGCTCGGGTCTCATCATTGGAAAAATAACCCTCTGCCATAGACATATAATTTAGCACAAAGAGCCCTGTAAGACCGTGCTAAAAAAGATTTTTCAAATAAATCTATCGGAAAGAGCGTCAGTGAAAAGGATTGCCAAAAGGCAAAACGGCCCCTAAACCCCCGAAATCACGCATGGGCAAAACACTGGTCATCGCTGAAAAACCGTCAGTAGCCACCGATATCGCCAAAGTACTCAAGGCGAAACGTGACAAGAGCAAAGACTTTTTTGAGAATGATGAATATGTGATCTCCTCGGCAGTTGGCCACTTGCTCGAGCTGGCAGTCCCTGAGAAGCATGACATCAAGCGGGGCAAATGGTCTTTCGACAAATTACCCCACCTTCCTCCCCAATTTACGCTTAAGCCAATTGCCAAAAGCGAATCTCGCTTGAAAGTTTTAAAGCGGCTAATTAAACGCAAGGATATCGATACTCTCGTTAATGCTTGTGACGCCGGCCGTGAAGGGGAACTCATTTTCCGCTACATCATCCAGCACACCAAATCCAAACAGCCCTCCAAACGGCTATGGCTTCAATCCATGACCCCAGCCGCAATTCGTGAAGGATTCACTCAATTACGCGATGATGAATCCATGCTCCCATTAGCCGCAGCTGCTACATGTCGAAGTGAAGCTGACTGGTTGGTCGGAATCAATGGCACCCGGGCAATGACTGCATTCAACTCCAAAGGCGGTGGTTTTTTCCTAACCACCGTTGGCCGGGTACAAACCCCTACCCTCGCGGTAGTCGTGGAAAGGGAACAGGCAATCAAAGATTTTATTTCGCAAGATTACTGGGAAGTACACGCGACCTTTCAGGCGGACGCCGGCGAATATACGGGGCGTTGGTTTGACGAAAACTTCAAACGCGATGAAAATGATACTCACAAACGTACTGAGCGAATCTGGGATCAGGCAAAAGCAGAAACCATCAAGACTACCTGTGAAGGTCAACCCGGAGAGGTGACTGAGGAAAGTAAGCCAAGCAAACAAGCCCCACCACTTCTTTACGATCTCACCACGCTGCAACGAGATGCCAATAGCCGATTTGGATTCTCCGCACGCAACACGTTGGCGATTGCTCAGGCATTATACGAACGCCATAAGGTTTGCACCTATCCGCGTACTGATTCCAAAGCATTGCCCGAGGATTATCCTCCAACAGTACGCAAAACCCTTGAGCAACTAGCCGCTGGCCATTACGGCCAACTGGCGGACAAAGTGCTAAAAAACGACTGGGTTGTCGCAGGCAATAAACGCATTTTTAATAACGCAAAAATTTCTGATCACTTTGCGATTATCCCCACCCTTCAAGCACCAAAAAATCTAAAGGAGCAGGAACAGAAAGTTTATGACCTCATTGCAAAACGATTTTTAGCAATATTTTACCCGAGCGCGGAATTTGAGGTCACCACCCGCATCACTCGTGTACAAAACGAACCTTTCAAAACCGAAGGTAAAGTAATGGTAAAGCCGGGGTGGCACGAAGTGTACGGCAAGGATCAGCAAGGTGAAACCCTCACCCCCATAAAATCCGGCGAAAAGGTTAAAACCACTGAGGTTGAGGTGGAAGGAAAGGAAACCAAACCCCCTGCCCGTTATTCTGAGGCCACCCTCCTCAGCGCTATGGAGCATGCGGGTCGTTTGGTCGACGACGAAGAATTGCGTGAAGCCATGAGCGAAAAGGGACTTGGCACACCGGCTACTCGAGCAAACATCATTGAGGAACTCATCCGCCACAAATATCTTGTCCGCGAAAACCGCGAGCTCATTCCCACTGCTCAGGCTTTTCAGTTAATTACCTTGCTCAACGGTCTAGAAGTAGAGGCTCTCTCAAAACCTGAACTCACCGGCGATTGGGAAAATAAGCTGCATGAAATTGAGCGCGGCAAATTGGACCGCGATTCTTTCATGAGCGAAATTCGCAGTATGACTGAGGAAATCGTCAACCGTGCCAAGAGTTATGAAAACGATACTATCCCCGGCGACTACGTAGAACTAACAACTCCCTGCCCAAAGTGCGGCGGACTGATAAAGGAAAACTACCGTCGATTCAGCTGCAGCAAGGCCGACTGCGATTTTGATTTTGGCAAGGCCATGGGCGGACGATTTTTTGAAATCCCGGAAGTGGAAGAACTACTCACTAACCGTACCATCGGCCCTTTGCAGGGGTTCCGCAGCAAGATGGGGCGGCCCTTTGCCGCAATCATTCACATAACTGATGAGCAAAAAGTAGAGTTTGATTTCGGCAATGATGAAGAGGATGAGGAGCCACCCGATTTCAGTGGTCAGGAACCCGTTGGCAAATGCCTTGCTTGTGCTGCCAGTGTGTTTGAACACGGCATGCGATATGTTTGCGAAAAAACCCCCGAAAAAAAATGTAAGTTTAGCACCGGTAAGGTAATCCTACAGCGGGAAATGTCTCGTGAGGAAGTTGCCAAATTACTTGAAACCGGGAAAACAGATTTACTAGAAAAATTCATATCTAAAAAAGGGCGGCCCTTTAAGGCCTATCTTGTTTGGGATGAAAAAAAGAAACAGACCGCGTTTGAATTCGAGCCACGTGCACCTAAGGCACCAAAAAGCGCAAAGAAAAAGGCTCCAAAAAAGTCTTAAGCTTTCTTACCCTCCGGTTTTCTGATAGGGTTTAACTGTGCCGGGGAGGGCCGACCAATGCATTGAAACCGAAGACGTCTTGGTATTGTCATTTCTGCAATACCTTCAAAGCGAGGCGGGAGCTTCGGTGTATACACAACGCAACTACCGACAGGCCATCAGTGAATTTATTGGATGGTATACTAAAGACCGGAAAAAGAGCCCTGACTGGCTGGGTTTAAAGAAACTCGATTTCCGCGGATACCTTAGGTTTCTAGGCCGTGGGAATTATAGCCGATCGGCAATCCAACTGCGTTTCTCTGCCTTACGCTCTTTTTACAAGCACCTGATAAGACGTGGCAAATTAGATGCCTCACCTATCAAAGAGATTACCCTACCCAAGAAAGAAAAAAGGCTCCCGCAATTCCTTACACCTGAGCAAATGATTGCCTTGCTAGAAGCACCCTTACGGGAATTTGAGTCAGCAAAGGAAAATGATAAGCAATCTGACTCCCTTGACCCTGCCCCCTATCTACGCGATGCGGCTGTCCTTGAGGTGATCTACTCCTGCGGCCTACGCATCAGTGAATTATGTAGCTTGCGTGTAATGGATTTAGATACCAAACAACGCCTAGTACGTGTTTATGGCAAAGGCAAAAAGGAACGCCAACTCCCCATCGGCGAACCAGCCCTCATGACAATTAGCCACTACTGGGCTGCGCTAGCACATCCCCCCACCGGAGTGATGCCGGTTTTTTTGGCCAATGGAAATGATCCCAAGCCGATCTATCCGAGAATTGTACAGCTAAGATTAAAACATTATTTGGAGATCGCAGGGCTTGATCCCAAACTTACCCCGCACAAATTACGACATAGCTATGCCACCCATCTACTCAATGCAGGTGCAGATTTGCGTAGTGTCCAAGAACTATTAGGCCATGAAAATCTGGTGACTACCCAAGTGTACACTCACCTCACAACCGACCGTCTGAAAAAAGCCTACGATGACGCACACCCTCGCGCTTAGCCTTTTACCCAACCGCGAATAACCTTGAGTTATTAACCGCTATTGGTTAATAACCTTTCTTTCGCATGAGCGAAAGGAGGGTAGATCTCGG
>CACDBG010000009.1 GCA_902551155.1 uncultured Verrucomicrobiota bacterium
TTTAATCACAGTCATCCTTAATGGCGTGAAAATTGTGGATCGAGCTGATGTCGCGCGCTTCAAAAAGCCTTCCAAGGGTCATATTTGTTTTCTGGGGCATGGTTCCCAGGTAGAATTTCGTAACATACGGATAAAGGACTTAAGCCCTCCGGATAAATAGAAACGTAGAGCTTAAATATGAAACACATTCAAAAAAGAACCCGTCGCGATTTCATAGCTGCTGCCTCCCTTACGATTGGTGCTCCCTTTATCAGTCGCCTCTCGTGGGCGGCAGGATCTCCATTACAGAAACTTCAGTATGCGGCCATTGGGGTTGGCGGCCGGGGGGCGGCTGATATCAATTCGATGTCCGGACACAAGAAGGTTCAAATGGTTGCGGCGGCCGATGTAGATTCTAGTGTCTGCAAGAAGCTGGCAGCAAATAAAGCAGATGTGAAAACCTTTTCAGATTGGCGCGAGATGTTCCAAGCCATGGATAAGGGCATCGATATTGTCAGTATATCCACCCCGGACCATATGCATGGAATCATGGCGATGAGTGCTATGAATTTGGGTAAGCATGTGTATGTCCAGAAACCGCTGGCACAAACCGTTGGCGAATGCCGGGCCATGCACGAAGCAGCTCATCAAAACAAGGTGATTGTCCAAATGGGTACTCAGGGCGCTTCAAGTTTCAATGACCGCACGGCCGTTGATTGGGTTCAACGTAAATTGATTGGCAAAATATCTGAGGCCTGGGTTTTTTGCGGCAAAAGCTGGGGTGATAAAAATCCGCTCCCGGACCGTAAAGATGCGGTTCCTGATGGCCTTAATTGGGATGGATGGCTTGGGGTAGGAGAAAAACGTCCCTTCATAGAAAAATATTATCATCCCAAGAACTGGCGCAGAAGACAGGGTTTTGGAACGGGAACCCTGGGCGATATGGGTTGTCATATCTTTAATGCCATGTACCGGGGTTTGGGACTTACCGCACCCAAAAGGGTACGCTCTGCGACAGGGGTTCCTAATCAACATAACTGGACCAATAACGAGCGTGTTGAATATGACTTCCCGGCAACAGCCTATACAGGTGGAGGCCTGAAAGTTTTTTGGGTTAGCGGCAGTCAACGCGCACCGAAGGAACTGACTAACCTTATTCCCAAGGGGATTAAATATAGATTCGGATGCCTGCTAAAAGGAGAGAAGGGTGTGCTCCTTTTAAGACACGGCAATTCCCCCGTGCTGTTGCCGGCAGAAAAATTTAAAAACGTAACACCCAAAAAACTTGAAGCCATCACCCATCATGATGCGTTTATTGACGCAGTCCTTGATGGAGACCAAAGCCGGTTGTTGTCCTCCATTGATTATGCAGCACCGATGAGCGAGTTTATTTTGCTCGGGAATGTTGCCATGCAGTACTCTCCCGACTGGCTCGACTGGGATGAAAAGCAGGCAGTGATCACCAATCACAAGGATGCCAACAGGCACATTCATCGTTCTTACCGATCCGGTTGGAAGATTATGGAGAGTTAAATTCCATGATCTTGAGATTGATACCCGTCCTGATTCTGGTCCTGGGCAGCCCTTTGGGCGCCAAGGAAAAATACAATGTGCTTTTTATTATTTCTGATGACCTGACCTCAACTGTGCTGGGTTGTTACGGCAATAAAATCTGCAAGACTCCCAATATCGATCGCTTGGCAGCCCAAGGCACCCGTTTCACTCGCGCCTACTGTCAGGCGACCTTCTGCGGACCTTCTCGGGCGTCCCTTATGTTCGGGTATTATCCCTACGCCAGTAAGGCGACGGGGTACACAAGTGGACGCAAAGAAATCGGTGGAGATAAGGATAGTTGGGCGCAGCACTTCAAAAAGAATGGCTATCACAGTGCGCGCATTTCAAAGGTTTTTCACATGGGGGTGCCTCCGGACATTTCCAAGGGCAGCGACGGGGCCGACGATCCGGAATCATGGGATGAGGCATACAACAGCAAGGGTCCGGAAACGAAGGTGCCTGGATTAGCCGAGATGTTGTCGCATAATCCAGGTGGCTTGAAGAAAGGCACTGGTAGCAGCCAAAGCTTCAATGTCGTCGAGGCCGAGGGTGATGATCTGGTTCATTCGGACGGCAAAACGGCGCAAAAGGCCGTCAAACTCATCGGCAAATACAAGGATATGGAAAAACCCTTTTTTTTAGCAGTTGGATTCGTGCGGCCACACGTTCCTTTGGTGGCTCCAAAAAAATATTTCGATCCTTACCCGCTTAGCAAAATTGTTCTGCCGCCCAAGATCCCGGGGGATCAAAACGATATCCCGCGGAATCCGGCTAATAAGCGAACGACCGCCAATTACGAAATGGACTTGGCCCAGCAGAAAGGCGTGCTTCGCGCTTACTACGCAACGGTCAGTTACATGGATACATTAGTCGGCAAGATCATCTCGGCACTGGAATCAACTGGACAGCGCAATAACACCATCGTCATCTTCACCAGCGACCATGGCTATCACTTGGGCGAACACGACCTATGGCAGAAGGTCAGTATTCATGAAGAGTCGGCAAAAGTACCCTTGATTATCTGCGTGCCTGGCAAGAAACCTGCCGTGTGCAATTCGCTGACCGAATTAATCGACCTATATCCTACGATCTCAAAACTGTGCAGCTTGAAAATACCCGGCAACATTCAGGGCAAGGACATATCGGCCATGCTGGATGATCCCACAGTCAAGGTGCGCGATGCGGTGCTCTCCAGTGGTAAAGGCCGCTTGTTACGTACCGAGAAATGGGCGTATCTAGATTACGGAAAAACGGGCGAGCTTTACGACATGAAGAAAGACCCCAAACAATACCACAATCTTTTTAATGATGCCGAATACGCCAAGGTGCTTTCAGATATGAAAGAGAAACTGAAGGCGAAGCTTGCCGAAATAAGCGAGCATGATCTGGTTAAAAAGAGGTAAAAATAAATGAACAAACCTCTAATGGTTGTCTTTACTTTTAATTCTTTGAATCATGGTGGGAGGATTGGTTTTTAATCACCGTCTAATGAGAAATGAAAATTTACCTTTTATCACTATTTACAGTAATGCTGGCGGGGTGTTGTACCAAAGAGCCATTATCTGCGTCTCTCACAGATGTAAAGGATAAGCCAACTACCTCTTCGGCCGGTGGGAAAAATGTGGCACCACTAGCTGAACGTTCCGACTTTATTAATAGCGCTGGCGGCGATGTGCCAGCAGATAAAATGGAATTACGCGGAGGGCTTTGGTTCGTCAAAGGTGAGACTAAGCCTTTCACGGGCAAGACGACTTTGTGGGCTTCCGGCCATGGTAATGAGATTGCCCGTCAGGTGGTAAAAACCTACGTGAATGGCAAGGAGCAAGGGAGTAAGGTGCATATTTTTATTGGTAAACGAGCTCCGAGACCAAACCGCTAGTTTAGGTAGTCTGCCCCTTCAGCGCGTGTTTTTTAATAGGACGATGAAAAGCCTCATAACAATTATGTTTTTTATACTTTTTTGTTATGGTTGTGGTACGCCTCTTGATCAGATCTCTTCGGGAAAACTTGAGCCTAACTTATCTCAACAAAATGTTAAAACCGTTTCAATAGATTCGGAGCTTAGGGCATTTCTTGATACTAAATTGAAGGCTGAGGCAGGAGAGCCCTTAGCCCAAACTAAGACCGCAGATAACTATGCAACAGGGCGTGGGGTTTTAGTAAATTTTCAAGAAGCAGTTAAATGGTACCGAAAAGCTGCGGAGCAAAATGAACCAAGAGCTCAATATAACCTCGGATACATGTATTACAATAGCGAAGCCTTGCCACGTGATTATAAGAAGGCTGTTTATTGGTTTACTAAGGCTGCTAAGCAAGGAAACTCCGGTGCGCAGTGTAATCTAGGTTTAATGTATGAAAATGGAGAAGGCGTGGAGGAAAATGATGAAATAGCCGTAAATTGGTTCCGTAAAGCTGCTGTGCAGGATGAGCCCATGGCACAATTTAACATGGGTTGGATGTATGAAAATGGCACGGGTATTGAAAAGAACGCCGTAAAGGCATTGGCTTGGTATAAGAAGGCATCTTTTTCAGGGCACATCGAAGCCCCAAGTTTTCTGGCAATTCTTTATGACGCCGGCAATGGGGTGAAGGTGGATAAGATTTCCGCTTATGCGTGGTGGTTGATAGGTGCCAAGCGTGGAGATGAAGCGCCGCTTAACAATCTGGATTTTCTGGAGACAAAACTTACGGCTCAACAAATTATGACCGCCCAGGATCTGGCTGCCCAGCTGGAGAAGGAAATGGCGAATAGTAAGCCGTAGTCAGCGCGAATCACTTAGCTGTAGAAATCCCAGTAAACCACCTATTAAATAAAGTAGGCCTTATGAGGGAATGATCCATCCCAGTGGCGAAATAATCAGAGCAGTTCTTTTCCTGTGGAAATTCTGGTGAAAAATTGAGGAGATGGTTATTCTTTCTCCCTCTGATGAAAAAATCCCACTTAATCCTCTTTGCTTTGCTGTTTCCTTTGGCAGTTTTGGCCGAGGTAAAAAAGCCGAACATTCTATTTATTATTGCTGATGATCAGTCGCCTTTTGATTTTAAGGCTTATAATCCAACTTCACCTCTTAATGCTCCAATTATTGGATCATTAGCAGCCGAAGGGATGACTATCGATCGGGCATACCATATGGGTTCCATGTCCGGTGCAGTATGTTCTCCTTCCCGTACAATGATTATGAGCGGGCGCACGCTTTGGCATCTCCCTCGGCGAGGCAGGAAACATCTCAAACGTGAGGAAGGACTCACTGATGGCAAAGATATCCTCAATAACACTATTCCGGCAGTATTCAATCGTGCTGGGTATGATACTATGCGGACCTGCAAAAAAGGGAATAGTTACGAAGGGGCTAACGCACAGTTTACTGTTCGCCATGACGCAGGCAAACGAGGTGGAACCCATGAGACAGGTAGCGGTTGGCACGGAGACCGGGTAATGGATTATTTGGCTGAACGAGAAAAAACCAAGGATACCGATCCCTTCTTTATCTACTTTGGATTTTCCCACCCGCATGATGTGCGCGATGGAACACCTGAGCTGCTCAATAAATATGGGGCGGTAAATCATCGCGATCGGGAATCTCTGCCACCAGCTAACACAAAGGCTCCTAAATTGCCTCTTAATTGGCTGCCCAAGCATCCCTTTCATCACGGTCATCCCGGCTTACGCGACGAGGTGTCAGTCAGTGGTGTTTGGGAAAATCGTGATGAACGGACTATCCGTAATGAGATTGGACGCCAGTTTGCCTGCAGCGAAAATATTGATATTCAAATTGGACGTGTACTCAGGAAACTCAAGGCAATGGGGGAGCTGGAGAACACTTACATTTTTTATACTGCCGACCATGGTATGGCTATTGGTCGACACGGTTTGCAAGGTAAACAGAATCTTTACGAGCATACCTGGAGAGTCCCTTTATTTGTGAAAGGTCCCGGAATCAAGTTTGGTAGCCGGGCTCCTGGGAATGTGTATTTGCTGGATCTCTTGGCTACTTTTTGTGATTTAGCTGGCATTAATAAACCGAAAACTTGTGAGGGCATTAGCTTCAAGCCGATTCTAATGGGTAAGAAGCAAATAGTTCGAGAGGAGCTTTATGGCGCTTATTGCGGTGGAACCAAACCCGGTATGCGGTCTGTGCGCAAAGGTGACTGGAAATTAATTAAGTACGACGTTCTTGATGGCAAGGTTCGAGAAACCCAGCTTTTCAACCTGAAGGAAAACCCGCACGAATACATTCAACAAAACCATACTTCTAGTGTTAAGGAGCAAACTGGCGCAAAGCCGAAGCTCGGCCAAGCCAACCTTGCGAGAAACCCAAAGTATGCCGGTAAACTGAGAGAGATGGAGGCATTGTTGCTCTCCGAAATGAAAAGGTTGGACGACCCTCATCGATTTTGGGACCAGAAAGAAAAATAAAAAGGAATTGTTTGATCTCTCCAAAAACATTTCCGAACCCATTAATTTATCACACCAAAACTTCGTGGAAACCAATCTTAACGAGAAGGCAAAAAGGCCGCCTTCGAGCTCACCCTGGAAGCTGGAGACTACGACCCCGAGGCGTGGTTTACCAATGGCAAGAAACGTTCCGGCGCCCTTTGGGCCTACGTAAAGAAACTTTGAAATTTAATCAAATGCCACTTACCAATCATATGAAAAATACATCACGTAGAGACTTCCTTAAAACCTCAACCGTCGCAGGTAGCTTTTTTATTCTGCCTTCGGGGTTGCTTGCCAATTCGCCTAACAGTCGCGTTTGTACCGCGCATATTGGCACCGGAGGGAAAGGCCGAGTTGATACCGGCGAGTTAGTCAAACACGAACGCGTGCAGACTGTTGGCTTTTGTGATGTGGATAGAAATCGCGGTCAGGCTGATTCATGGCTTTCAAAGCACAAGAGTGCGAAGTTTTTTCAGGACTACCGCGAGATGCTTGCGACACTTGGCGACAAGGTGGATGTGGTATCCATTTCCACACCGGATCACACTCATTACCCGGCCACGATGGCCGCGATGAAGCTTGGCAAACACGTCTACACGCAAAAGCCTCTGACTCACAAATTGGCCGAGGCACGCGAATTAGCTGCGTTTGCCGCTGACAAGAAGCTTACCACCCAGATGGGTATCCAAAACCAGTCGCGCGCACCATATCGGTTCACCCGACACCACATTAAGGCCGGCATCATTGGTAAAATCAAAAAGGTTTACGTGTGGAGCTTCAAGAACTGGGGCTATGACGGCAAACCTTACGCTGAAAAATCCTCCATCCCCGAAACGCTTGATTGGAACCTTTGGTTGGGCACCGCACCTGTCCGACACTTCACCGAAAAGGTTTATCATCCGGGGCAATGGAGAAAGATCCTTGATTTCGGCTGCGGCACACTGGGTGACATGGGTATTCATATCTTTGATACCCCGTTTAAGTCGCTCGATCTTACCGATCCGTTGTGGGTCGAGGCTGAATGTCGCTTGCCCAATGGCTTTGGTCATGCCGAAAGGAACAAGGTGCACTATGGATTTAAGCCGACCCAGTACACGACTCGGGATTTCACCTTCACTTGGTGGGACGGCGATGGCGCCCCACGCCATAACAATAACCCTGATCTTATTCTGCCCAATGGCGATAAGCTGCCTGGCCAGGGCGCACTATACGTCGGCGAAGGCGGACGCATGGTGCTGCCCCACTGTAAAATGCCAACGTTTTACCCGGACTCCGTGCTCGATGGTGTGGATAAGAGTAAATTCAAAAGCGTTAATCATTACACGCAGTTCCTCGACGCCATCGAGGGCAAAGACAAGACGTTGGCCGGCTTCGACTACGCCGGTCCGTTGGCTGAGTCTCTTTGTTTGGGTGTTGTTGCCTGTCAGTTTCCCGGCAAACGACTAGAATGGGATGCAAAGAAAGTGCGTGTCACCAACCTTACTAAAGCTAATGCGCTACTCGAGGGAAAATATCGAAAGTTTTAATTCCGGATCCTGAAATCAGTCGAAAATTAGAGTAATTATAGGGAATGAGAATTAAAATTCTTCTGCTAACGTTTCTTGCGTTATCCATCCAAGCCGCGGTCAAACAACCTAACATCCTGTTTTTGTTTACTGATGACCACGCCCTGAATGCCCTATCAGCATATGGTGGTCCGCTCGCAAAGATTGCTCCGACACCATGCCTCGACCGCATTGCAAATGAAGGTATGCTCTTTAAGCACTGTTTGGTAAGTAATTCCATCTGTGCCCCTTCGCGGGCCGTGATCCTAACCGGAAAATACTCACATTTGAATGGGCAGCTCACAAACAGGGAAGTGTTTGATGGTTCTCAGCAAACCGTTTCCAAGCTATTACAAAAGGCGGGTTATCAAACTGCCATCGTAGGTAAGTGGCACCTGAAGTCCACACCTACTGGCTTCGATCACTTTGAAGTACTTAAGGGGCAGGGTCAGTACTATAATCCGATGTTAATTACCAACGGCAAAAACGTGAAGCACACTGGTTACACTACGGATATAATCACCGATCAGTCGTTAAAATGGCTCAAACAAAGGGACGCCAAGAAGCCGTTCTTTTTAATGACCCAGCACAAAGCACCGCACGGCCGATGGGAGCCAGCCCTCCGTCATCTTAATACATTTGAGAAAGTTAAGATCCCCGAGCCACCAACTTTGTTTGACTATTATTCTGGACGGAGCGCGGCTTCGGCTAATCATAAAATGGGTATTGCAGAAGACATGGGGCCGAATCGGTTGATGTTTCGTTATTCAAGTAAGTTCACCCCGGAGCAATTCAAGATCTTTGATGGCCATTTTCGTCCGCGCAATGAAGCGTTTGAAAAATTAAACCTTCAAGGTCGTGATCGAACCCGTTGGAACTATCAGCGTTATATAAAAAATTATCTCCGGTGCGTGAAGGCAGTAGATGAAAATGTTGGACGTATGCTCAAGTATCTTGATGAAAATGCCTTGGCGAAAAATACCGTGATTATCTACAGCTCCGATCAAGGCTTCTGGCTTGGGGAGCACGGCTGGTTCGATAAACGCTGGATGTATGAGGAAAGCCTTCACACACCACTGCTCATCCGTTGGCCAGGCCGGGTTAAGCCCGGGAGCATAAATGCAAACCTTGTCTCCAACCTGGACTTTGCTCAAACCTTTCTAGACATTGCCGGCGCTGTTCAACCCAGTGATATGCAAGGTAGATCAATCACCCCCATTCTCCAGGGCCACACGCCTGAAAATTGGCGCAAGACACACTATTATCATTACTATGAAGCCGGTGGTCACGGTGTGCCTCTTCACTATGGCGTCACCGATGGCCGCTACAAGCTTATCCGTTTTCCAGACAGTAAGCTCGACACTTGGGAGTTCTTCGACTTAAAAACCGATCCTCAGGAGCTGAAGAGCCGCTACACTGATAAGGATTATATCCAGAAAATTAATGCTTTGAAAGAGGAGCTAACGCGATTACGTTCTCAGTATAAAGTAGTAGAATAACAATGAATAAATCTCTCCTATCTCTTTTCCTTTCACTGTTTGTTTTTGTGGTTTGGGGAGAGGCAAAGCCACGACCAAATATTGTCTTCGTTCTATTTGATGATATCGGTTACGGACAGCCCCCTTCTTACCGTAAGGATTCGTCATTTAAGACTCCGAATTTGGACCGTTTAGCTCAGCAAGGGATGCGCTTTACCGATGCGCATTCGGCGGCCGCTAGCTGTACACCCACTCGTTATGGGGTGTTAACTGGTCGTTATCCTTGTCGGATTGGTCAGTATGGTGTCTTAAAGACCTACTCACCGCCTATCATACCCAAAACTCGGCTTACAGTTGCCTCTTTTCTTAAAGGCAAGGGTTATGACACTGCTTGTATTGGAAAGTGGCATCTGGGAATGAATTGGGTGGATGGGAAGCCGGGTGAAGAAAATCAATTACCCATTGGAGCCCGAATGACTGATGGCCCCAATGACCTTGGTTTTGATTATTTTTATGGCTTCACCCATGCACGCAATATTGGATCAATCATTGAGCAGGACAAGGTCGTTGCCAATGTGAGAGGCATTGAGAATCAGCCCCTCATGATTAATAAAGCTCTTCAATACCTTGAAGAACGATCCAAGGAGGATAAGCCATTTTTTCTCTATTTTCCCGCCTGCCCTCCTCATAGTCCAATTGTTCCGGCTGCACATTTCGTAGGTAAGAGTGGAATTGAAGGTAAGAAAGGTAAATATGCTGACTGGGTATATCAGGGGGACTATATGCTGGGTCAAATCATGGATGCCCTGGAAAAGAATGGGCAAGCTGAGCATACACTACTGATCGCTACGGGCGATAATGGAGCGGCGAGACGCCCTTACCCTCCCTTAAGAGAGGCAAAGAGCAGTATTTATGAAGGCGGCCACCGGGAACCTTTTGTGGCACGTTGGCCGGGTAAGATAAAACCGGGAACGCTGAGCCATAGCATCATATGCTTGAATGATTTTTTTGCGACCTGTGCGGATATACTAAAGGCGGATTTACCTGCAAACGCAGCGGAGGATAGTGTTAGTTTTTTGCCTGATTTATTGAACAAACAGGATGCCCCAGTACGCCAAGCCATCATCAATCAGGCTTCAGAAGGACTAGCTATTCGGCAAGGGTTTTGGAAGTACATTGTTTTCCGAAACGGAACGCGCGAACTCTATAACTTGAATGAGGATATTTCTGAAACCAAAGATGTTTCCAAAGCAAATCCGGCGGTGGTGAATCGGCTGGAGCAATTAATGCAAAGCTATTTTGAAAGGGGTCGCAGCACTCCTGGTCCCGTGCAAAAGAAAGAATTTGAGCTTCCCTTTGGGAAAAAATCAGAAAAGAAACGAAACAAAAAGAATAAGGATGGTTCACCTAATATAAAATAAACCTATGAAAACAATTTTAAGATTCATTCTAGCGCTGCTGATTTTAGAAGGGGCAATTGAAATCAGTCATGCAGCCGACAAGCGGCCCAATATTTTATTTATAATTTCTGATGATCAGTCTCCTTTTGACTTTAAATTTTATAATCCACGCAGTGTGCTTGATGCTCCGGTTCTGGAGGAGCTTGCCGCCAAAGGCATGGTGTTTGATGGCGCTTATCAGATGGGTTCCTGGGTAGGCGGTGTGTGCACCGCTTCACGGCACATGATCATGAGTGGGCGGACCGTTTGGCATATCCCTGATAAACTTGGCCGAATCATGAATCCACACGTGAATAATCCAAAGATGGTTCCGCCTGATTTGGTTAAATACACATTGCCTGCAGTCTTTAATCAGGCTGGCTATGACACCATGCGCACCTGCAAGAATGGCAATAGCTACGATGCAGCCAATAAGCTCTTCCAAGTGCGTCATGATGGAACGCGACGAGAGGGTACTGATGAAAGAGGTAGTGCGTGGCATGCCCAGCAGGTGTTGGATTATTTGAATGAGCGTCATTCAACCAAGGATACCGATCCTTTCTTTATTTATTTTGGGTTTTCACATCCGCATGATGTACGTGATGGGAAGCCTGACCTTTTAGCCAAATACGGTGCGGTTAATCATAATGATCCGGAAACCATTCCGCCGGCCAACCCCAAGCAGCCGCCTTTGCCTATTAATTATTTACCAATACACCCTTTTGATCACGGCCACACGACTGTGCGTGATGAAGTGTCGGTCAAAGGAGTGTGGAAGCGGCGCGATGAAAGGACGATCCGAAACGAGATTGGCAGGCAGTTTGCCTGTAGTGAAAACATCGATCGACAAATCGGCCGTGTGCTCAAGAAACTTGAGGCGATGGGAGAGCTCGATAATACCTATATTTTTTATACGGCAGACCACGGCATGGCTATTGGTCGGCATGGCTTGCAAGGTAAACAAAATCTTTATGAGCATACCTGGCGCATTCCCTTTATTGTGAAGGGGCCAGGGATTAAGGCCGGGTCACGGGCAATGGGGAATATTTTTTTGCTCGATGTGTTGAGTACAGTTTGTGACTTGGCCGGAATCAAGGTGCCGGCTACATCCGAAGGGGTCAGCTTTAAGCCTGTGCTTGAAGGGAAACAGAAGGTGGTACGCGATACTCTTTACGGCGTTTACTGTGGAGGAGGCCGGCCCGGTTCCCGTTGCGTTAGGAAAGGTGATTGGAAATTAACCAAGTACGAGGTGGAGAAGACCGGCGTCCAACACACACAACTCTTTAACCTGAAAGCCAACCCGCATGAATTTATGAAAGAACATCATGATCCGGCATTAGTGACTCTGACCGGGGTCAAGCCTGAGCCTGATCAGGTCAACCTCGCTTCTCACTCTAAATACGCAGCTAAGTTAGAGGAAATGGAAGCTATACTGTTAGAACAAATGCGACGCCATGATGACCCTTACCGTTTTTGGAACCAACCCGATGATGGGTTACCCGTTCCGCTCTATCGGGAGAGAAATAAAAATAAACAGCCGAAGAAACCCAAGAGTAAATAGTTATTGTGTTTTGGGAATCGAACCCATGTCACACCCATTATCAATGGATCCTTTGGTATTCCAAAGCCTTCTGAAAGATCAATTTCAGTGTTCCTCGTCGGAATTGGAGAGAACGGTGGGATTGAGATGATACTCCTCTGAATCAAAGTTGTGGGCTAGGATTCTAATCAGCAATGAAAGTACTGGTTCCAATTTTGATAGGTTTGTGGGTGGGATCCACTCCGGCGGCCGTACAGTCTCCCGCAGGCAAAGAGAAACAAGATAAGGTGTCAGCCCCCATGGTTAATAATGCCTGGGGAAACCTCTATAAATTTCATCAGTCAAGGGCTCACTATCGCAGTGGGAAAACTTATCTGGCCTGGGTGGGGCTCGGCAACCACCCTTACGTTTCTGTTTATAGTCATAAAAAGAATGAATGGTCGTCTCATGAGCGGGTAGGGACGAACCTGATTTCACCAAAAGACTACCACGGCAATCCCTCTATATTG
Organism: uncultured Verrucomicrobiota bacterium; assembly: GCA_902551155.1. Lineage (GTDB taxonomy): Bacteria > Verrucomicrobiota > Verrucomicrobiia > Limisphaerales > UBA1100 > UBA1100. Next base: position 12,482 of record CACDBG010000009.1, read on the forward strand.
ATTGATCGAGAAGGTTTTCTGCATGTGTTTTATGGGGGGCATAATAAAAAGATGCGCTACAGTAGATCTTCAAAACCGTTGAGTAATGATGATTGGCAGGACTATACGTCCCGCCTTCCTTATGCCGAGAGTACTTATCCTCAGCTTTTCGTGATGTCCGACGGTACCATTTACAGTTTTTACCGAAGAAAAACTCATAGAGGAAACTGGTCTTATGTAACCAGTAAGGACAATGGTCGCACCTGGTCCAAAGAAGTGCATGTGCTCGATGGGCGTTCTCCTCCGGGAAATGGGTGGTACGCAGCTTTCACTAAGGATCCAAATCGTGACCATATCCATCTCATGTTCCTTTGGCACGCGTCAAAGGACAACCTGCCGCATAGTCGACGCAATCTATATTACATGAAAATGGATCACTCTACGGCAAAATGGATGAGCATGGAGAATGAAAAACTCAACACTCCTTTATCGTTTGAAAAAGCAAACGGAAAAGTGATGATCTTTGACTCAAAAAATAAATACAGCTCCATACCGCAACATTGGCTCACCGCTGATGGGCGTCCTGTAGGACTTAATCGAATTAGCGAGGGCGACGGCGTAGCAATCCGCCACCTCCACGTATGGACAGGTGAGTCCTGGCGCACGCAAAAGGTGCCCATCGACGTTATATTGAAGCCGACAAAAAAAGAATGGGTGGGTTTTCGTTCCAGAGAGGGAAAGGTACAGAGATTCACCAGTAAGGATGAAGGCGCCCACTGGGCTCCGGGTGAAGTTATTTTGCAGACCGATAGTGAGCAAAATTTAAATGCCCTTTTTGCTGAAGCTCATCCCGATGCGGTTTTGTTGGTCGTTGACAAAGTGGATGAGCAGCGGGCTCCAGGTAAACAACGATTGTGGGTTTGGGGTGACTCAGGCTTTCTAGAGTAAAAAAGCTGACCTCTTTTAGAGTGCGTTATTCCCCCTCTTAATCATTTCTGCCTTGTCTCGGAAACAACGAAGAAATGAACAAATCTCTGGCAGTTGTTTTCACGTCTAATTGTCTGAATCATTTGTAAACCTAGTCAAAAAAATCCCAGGAACCTACAAATTCCAATTGGGATAGTTTGGTGTTACTGGTCCTTTTTGAATCTGAAAAGGCTGGCTTTTGGAATCCAGGCTGCTGAAGTTTGGATTGATATATCGCCTTTATCACAAGAGCAACCCCCGCTGCTTTCAGGGGCCAGCATTAATCCTTGTGCAGGGATCATTCCCAACCAGCATCCTGTTCGGGAGCCCTGAAGTATTGTTGTTGTGCCGGTATCCAAATTCCACACTGTCTGGGAATGGTTCCGATAAAACATGCTGTGATTACTGGCAGCCATATTGCCGCACCCGCGTCTTGGCGGGACAGTAATATCCTTTTTACGGTCACCGCTGCGGAGATCGAAAGCGCGCCAATCTGAATATAAGGTCTGACCAACCACCAGGGGATGTTGTAGGTGGCCTCCGTGATGTTTGAATCTTTTACGGTCTTTGTCCGATCCAGTTGCGCTCTCGCGCCATAGTTCCTGGATTTCAGGGTTCTCAGTGCCAAAGCGTAAGGCAGGTGAGCTGACATCATAAGCATAGATGTGGTAATGTTTGTTTTGATCGCTCCCTGAGACAATCAACGTTCCTTGAGAATGAATAAGATAAAGCATGTTCTCACATTTGGAGAAGTTTACGGGTTTCTCCCATAGCTTTTCTCCGCTTACGCTATTTAAGGCAACGAGGTATTGGGATGTTAGTTCTGCCGGGGCAACCCGGCTGCTAGATGATTGGCTTAATTTTGCATTCCGGCTCTCAACAAAATAGATGATCTCCTCGGCAATGGTTATGGTAGAGTTCATGACTGCACCGCCTTGATAGGACCATTGTTGCTTTCCGGTAACTGAATCGTGGCTCACCAGTGAATCAGAAACCATACGGGCTATATCACTAGCTTTCTTTGCAGCATCATACCATTCGCCTACATCGGCTCTGTATTCTGAGCCGGGCTTTACTGTGGTGGTGAGCAATTGTTTATTGGTAGCTGATGCCCAGCCTACTTCCCGGTCTTTCGGTGTCTTTATTGAAAGTCTTCTCTTGCCGGTTTGAGCATCGAGTGCAATGCATTCACTACCTATAGAAATAAAGAGCGTGTCATCCGTCGCCACCATGTTGGATCCATCACGAGGCATATTTGAGCGGCGCATTTCAGGCGAGAAAAATGTCCATAGAACGGTGCCATTATAAGCATCCAGTCCGAAAAGCACACGATCGCCCTGCACGAACATGCGCCCATTGGCAGCTAATGGAGCAGGGTTGCGACCTCCCCGGTCAGGCATCGGGCGTGGGCCGGGCTCGCCCCACCATAAGATTTCCATTTCCCCTCGGACAAGGTCATCACGGCTATTGGTTGTATTATCGGCTGATCCGTATTGATGTGTCCAATCTCCAGCGCCTTCCAGTTTGGGGCGTTTTACATATGCCCAAATTCCTTCATCGTTTTGGGAAACAGTGCATTGAACGCCAGTTTTCTTGAGCCAAGATTTGATTAGTTGGCCATTCAGTTTTCCGCTCATATGTCCTAGCATCAAAATCCCACCAGCAGGCCTTAGTAGTTGCATTAATTGCGAAGCATCTTCAACGGGTAAACTACCTTCACCAAGCATGCTGCCTGATGTAATTAGGTTGGCAAAATAAGGCCCATAAGGAAGATCATTGAGATCTCGTTGGTGAACACTTACGCGGTTCCCATACAATCCGGCTTGGGCAAGTGCGTTTCGGGCAGCTTCTGCCTTGGTTTTATCGGGTTCCACTACCACCACCTGTAATTCTGTTTGTTTAGCCAATTCATACGCCAGCCGCCCTTCAGCACTCCCGATCACTAACGCGTAACCCTGGTTTATACTGTCTTTCGAGAGGATACTTTTGGCAGCAGACGCTGCCATCTTCATCTTACTGTCATCTAAAAAGGGATTGGGTCTTTTGGGTTTTGGGGGAAGCCGATAATAAAAAGAAGTGTCAAATTTATACCATTCGCTGGCAAATGTTGCCCCAGCTTGATTGCGTGCAGTAAGGCGGTAAAGATGCTCACCCTCCGATTGAATTTGGCCAATAAGAGCTAAGCCTTTTTTATCTGTTTTAGCCTTAAGATTTCTTGTTTTTGCTTCGCCAGTGCGTTTCCATTCAATTTCCACTGGCAATGGATCGTGTAACTCCCACTCTATTTGAAGAGTACCCCTGTTTTTCCATCGCAATTGGGGGTAAGAACTAAAAGTTAATGGCTCAGGGGGTAATGGGAGCTCGTTTTTGCGGGCTTTGAATCTTTTGGTGATGGCTTCTGCACTCAGAGCTTTCTCATAAATGGAAACCTCGTGGAGGCTGATAGTCCCCCGATGGTTTTCATTTTCATCCTTGTAGCTTCCCAGTTCAAAGGTTGCTTTCGGAGGATAAATAATATTTCCCGAATGCTGCTCCTCTGTGGCTTCGAGTTGGCCATTAACAAATACTTTTAGGCTTTTGCCATCATAGGTTCCTACGACATGATACCAGAAATTATCCTTAAAATCCGTGGTGCCCTTCAGATACGTCAAACGCTTGTGTCCCTCACTGGCTAAAGCAAAGGAGAACTTACGGTTCTCGTCGTAGCCAAGTAGCCAACCTCGTTCGTAATCTCCATTATCCTGAATAACCCCGGCAATACCTCCCCACTGCATTGGATGTGTTGGGCTTACCCAAGCTTCCACGGTAATGGCTTTTTGGGGTACTTTAACCGTATTAAAATCATCAGTTACCCAGACTCGACGATCTGTACCTTTGAGTTGCAATCGGCTTAAGCCATTTTCTTTTATCAGTTGAACCGCACCGCTATAGTATGCTGGATTTCCAATTTTAGCTGGAACTTTTCCGTTCTTTGTTTGGTCAAAACGCCACTGATGTAGCAGTCCTTCCTCTGCCGCGGAAAGGTTGAGGCTGAATAAAAGTAAGATGGCCAATAGTTTCTTCATTTTGATTTAAAACAGTGAATGGTTCCCTTATCTGTACTTACAAGGAGTCGGCCGTGTGCAACTGCAATACCTAAAGCACGTCCGTTAACAGGCGCGCTCCAAGCCTTATTTCCATCGTTTGCTGAATAGGCGACTATCTCATTATTGCCTCCTGCAAATAGCATGTTTCCACTAAGAATCATTGCATAAGACTGATTACAAGGTGTTTTCCAAAGGACACAATTATCTATCCCTTTTTGGATTTCTCCTAATGCCTGTCCAGATAGAATGAGTTGTTGTTGTACTTTGGGGACCTCAGGTGATTTCTGCTTTCGTAATTGAGCCAGGGCCTTGGCAAGTTGCTCACGTTTTGCCGCTTGCACTTTGTAGTCGCGTTCCAGTTTGAGATAGCGCATCCGATCAAGGACACTTAATTCACCGTTCGCGTGCAGGTAGGATTTACCATCGGCCACAATCATGTGATTGCCGGTAAAGGTTGCAAAGGAGTCACCATTTCCTTCATCAAACACCCCAAGAACACGGCTGTTTTGACGTGGATTTGGCAATGGCTTTCCGTTCCACTCAATTAAGGTGAATGTGTCGCTTGATCCAGATAGATCTGCAACCAATTTGCCATTGTTACGATTGTATACGATGGGGTTGCTCCGGCCAGTGGGTACGTATACGCGGTTTTCAGAAAGTAATAAATAGCCCTGGAAAGGCCACGAATTCTGAATAGTTCGCCAACGATCTGTGCCGTTTTTGGGATCAAAGGCCACAATATGCACTCCTTCTTTGGGGAACATTCCTGCTCCAGCATAAGCAACGCCATCTTTAACCAAAATGCCTGTTCGCAGTGGCCACGCCGAAATCATACGGTTATTGCCGACAATACGATACTCACGAGGAGACAGCATTTTTTTCCAAATTAATTTTCCGTCTGTGGAAAGGCAGTATGCGTAGCCATCATCTGAGCCGACGAAAAGACGCCCCTCATACAAGGTGGGAGCAAAACGGACAGGGCCTTCAGTAAAATAAGACCAACGTTTTTTTCCTGAATTGAAATCAAGACAATGGACTTGATCATCAGCAGAAGAGCCAAAATATACTGATTGTCCATCTGCAATTACATGAAACGCGTGGTCAAACAATTGACGATTCTTAAGGTTAAACTGTTTATTATATAGATCTGCCTTGGCTGGGCCGCGCCATGCCGGGCGAGGAGCATGAAGGGGTTGGTGAACCCACGATTGCTCCAGAGGGAGATTCAATTGCTCTAGGGAAACCCCACTGCGAGCATCATCTCCACGATAGGTTGGCCAATCAGCTGCATGGGTGCAAACAGCAGTAAATATTAGTAAAATCCTCACTATCCAGCTTTCAAACTTACTATTCTATCAGCAAATTCATCCGCAGTCGAACCATGGGTTACAACAGCTACCGTACCACCTTTTTTATGGTATTCAGACAGGTGTTTAAAGACCTGCCGGTCATTTTCAGGATCCAAGTTGCCGGTAGGTTCATCAGCCAAAATGATTTCTGGCTGGTTTACTAATGCGCGGGCCAGAGCTACGCGTTGCCTTTCTCCAGCACTAAGTTCGCTCGGAGTATGCGTTAAACGGTCAGATAAACCAAATTGGTTCAATAACTCAAGTGGCTGGCTTGATTGATTACCATTTGAAACTGCGAGCAGCACGTTTTCCTCGACATTTAAGTAAGGCACCAAGTGAAACATTTGGAATACAAAGCCTACCTCATTGGATCGGTAATTTCCGAGTTCCGAAGATGATAACTCATATAAATTAGCACCTTTGTATTTGATTTCTCCTTCAGTGGGTCGAAGCATTCCACCCAAGGCGAGAAGGAGGGTTGTTTTTCCGCTTCCACTTGCGCCTTTAATAGCCACAAATTCACCCTTTTCCATATTGAGATCAAAAGGTGCTAGCGCAGTGACATCACCAAAACGTTTCGTAACTTGTGTGCAGGTGATCATCAATCGTGACGTAGAGTATCGGCAGGATCCTGGACTACAGCCAACATCGCTGGGATGAATGTCGCAAGAGCTGCAAAGGTCGGGGCCAACCACAGTGCTTCAATAAGCAGGGAAGGTTCCCATCCCAATTGAGCTTTTGTTAAAGCGAATAGTTCCTGTCCAAAGTTCAAAGTTAAATATCCACCAACCCCATAGCCAATGATTGCGCCGGCAATCCCAATGGTAACTGCTTTACCAAGGAATAATATGGCGATGTGCATACCTCCATGCCCAAGGGCTCTAAAAACACCGATTTCTTGTCTTCGATCCCGTGTGTTAAGCATTGCTAAAGCAGCGACGGACAAACCGCAGAGAAAGACCATCACCGGAAGTATTTTGGTAAAAGTCTTCTCCAAATTATTAGTTTGTGACTGGATTGCCTCATCAATCACTTTAGGCATGGCCTTTCCTAATTGAGCCTCCATCAGACGCCTTTGTTGTTCACGGGCCTCCGCCATATCCTGCATTCGAAACACTTTAGCTTTAGGTAAAATTGGAGCCAGTTGCTCGCGGAGTAGCGTTAAAGTATCCTGTGATTCATCGGCGCAGTAGCAATCGAGCGCTTGGATTTCATTAATCAACCCTTCTCGGCCTAATACCGATTGCGCATCTGCCAAGTGCATATAGATCCGAATTTCAGCGCCGCTCCCTTTTTCTGCTAACACTCGGTCTACCTCGAATTCTCCGTTTTCAACTTTTACCACATCATCACGCTTAACATTGTGGATTTCGGCAATTGTTTTGCCTAGCTGTACAGTCCCTCGCTTTACCGGTGTAATCATGATCGGTTTTTCCCGGCCAGGTGGGGCGACTTCGCGAGGGGCTAGGCCATAAATCATGGCTGGTGAACCGCGCCAATCGATCTTCCATTTTAAAATGGCTGATAGATGGGAATAGTTGATCTGTTTGGTAACGTTTGTAAATTGTTGGAGCCAGTCCTCTGGAAAAGTTGTTTTTGAAAACCCTTCATCCCAAAAATGCGCTAAATCGGTTTCTTCGGAAACAATCCGGAGGTTTTGACCCATATCTCGTTGAATCCTCTTTGTTTTTTTCTGGGTGGATTGTGATATTTTATCCGTTGATGCATTCATGTCATCGAGGATCTCTGCTTGCTCACGTTGCGTTCCCTGACTAACGCTGAAAAATATTACAACCAAAGCTACGGCGATAGTTATCGCAAGCAAACTCAAAAGCGCATTCGCTTTGCGATGGGTAATTTCCTTAACAATCAGCGTTAGTGGATTCATGAGTTTTTGTTACGTGCGAAAATTAATATAGCGCAGCCGGTCAAAAGGATAGAAGCTCCAACAATCATTATCCATCCAATCATTGAACGTGATTGAGGTGGTTTTTTCGGTTTTACTTCTGTGGTGATGGGTTTCTCGGGATCGGTGTTTTTCTGCTCAACAGATGTTTGTGGTTCTTGGGCTTCAGGTTCTTTTAATGATCCTTCACGATAGCCCATCAGTAAATCATCAAGTGAGCCTCCGATGGGTGTTTGTCTGTTGGTTCCCTGACCCTTCCCACCTTTGGCTAAGATTTGACTCATTTCCAATCGAATTGCTGGGCTTTCGGGGTCAAAACCGAGTTGGTTGGCAAATCGCTTTTGTAAATCTTCATCCCATTTTTGCGGCACCATGGTTCCCTGCATCCATTTACGATCCAAGCCACACTCACAGTTTAGGCCGATCGTGTTGACTATCGCTTTAAGCGAGCGCTCATCCAGTCGCTCATCACGCAAGACTGGGCCAATCATTCGGCCACGGCCATACAGTATGGCGACTTGTGGAGTTTCCGATATCTCAGTGATTCCCATGCTCCAAAGGAACGCCTTTTCAGAATTGAAGTCCTTGATTGAAATAATCTCTACTACCGGGGGTTCTCGGATTTCTTTCTCGAGTTTGTCCATCTGACCGCTTATCGATTTCACAACCCTATTGGCTAGGTCCCGAATTCTTTGGTTTTCCTCAATGTTTTTGCCTTCCATGATCAGAATCACACAATAGTGTTCGTACACCTTTGAAATAACTGAATTGCGGCGCTCCGAATCAAACACCGACTCAAGTCCATCCCAAGCAGATACCGCTAGAGGCTTTCCTTCTGCGGATAACTTTACCGGTAATGACTGTTTTCCATCAGGTGATACCAACACCGCTTGTGCCTGCGTTAATTCCCTCGGGACAAATTGTGCAGCTTTGCCTTTGAAGGCATCCTTTGGGCTTAGGACCGAGGCCTTTACATTGGAATCCAGATAAGTGGCATACGCGGTTGACTCGAGTAATTCCATTTCAGAGGTTGGGGTTCCTTCTGGAACAAATATAAACAAACGGTAAGGCTCAGAACCCAAATCCACAAAACCTACATCTCTGACATTAAAACGGCATGCCAGTGCGTCTATTGAAATCAAGCAGGCAAAAATGAGAGCTAGTTTTTTCATTTTGCAGCGGCACACACTGGGCAGTCAGCAACTGGCCGTATGCGCACCTGTCGAAATTTCATTGATTTCAAATCGCAGGTCAATAATCGACCGAACAAAGGTTCTCCTAATTCAACAATTATTTTAATTACTTCCATTGCCCCCAAGCAACCGACCATACCTGAGACAGCTCCGAAAACCGGGAAACGACGCTGCCAATAATCGGGTTTTTCAGGATAAAGACATTTCAAGCATCCTGTTAAACCTGGTTTGAAACTGGTGATATGCGCCTCCATTTCAAACATAGAGCATTCCACAATAGGTTTACCCTGTGCAAACGCTTCGTGGTTCATCAAATAGCGCTCTTCAAATAATGGGGCACAATCTACGACAATATCCGCCTGCGATACTAGGTTGGAGATGTTTGAATCAGTAACATTTTCAGCTAAACCAATGATTTCCATTCTCGGATTGAGTTCCTTTAGGCGCTCCATCGCGCAGTTGATGCGTGGAGAACCCAACGCTTCATCCTTCATCAGTAACTGGCGGTTCAAGTCGGATGGTTTCAGGTTGCCTCCATGCGCAAGAATTAACTTTCCAATCCCCGCAGCTGCTAGCTCATAGGCAACCAATCCTCCAAGCCCGCCGACTCGGCTGATCATTACGCTCGCATTCTTTAACTTGCGCTGACCTTCTTCCCCGAATCCATCCACCGTGGTTTGCCAGGAATAGATCTCCCGCTCAATTTCTTTTAATTCGGGAAGATTTTCAGATCCATTCATTATTCAAGGCGTCCCTCATTTAGCTGCCCTTCCTCGAGTCGTATAAAGGTTCCCCCAAGTCGTTTGGCTTCAGCGGAACTATGCGTGATATGGAGAATGGTAACATCTATTTCGCGATGAAGTTCAACGAGTAGATCACAAATTTCACTATGAGTTTGCTCATCTAATGCACTCAAAGGTTCATCAAGACAGAGCACGCCGGGTGAAGCGGCTAACGCACGTGCTAAAGCAACCCGTTTAGACTCTCCTCCGCTTAATCCAAAAGGCAGACGATCGAGAAGTTTTGTTATAGCCATCAACTCCGCCAGCTCATAAACACGTTTTTGGATATCAGCCTCCTTCCAATTGCGTAGGTTGAGGGCAAAGGCAACATTATCAAAGATCGACATCGTTTCAAACAAGGCACTATCCTGGGGAACATATCCGATGCCGCGTTCGGCGGGCTTTAGCCTGGTAACATCGGTGTCATTTAGCCAGATGGTTCCACTTATGACATGAGGCTGGAGGCCGCAAATTGCTTCCAGAATGGTTGTCTTGCCGCAACCCGTACGACCCATGAGAATCCCATAGGACCCGTTGGCTATTGTTACAGACAGATCATTTAGCTCAAAAGAGCCATTGCGTAGGCAAAGATTTTCGAGCTGAATCATCGTTGAGGTGCCGAATCACTTTTACCTAGGTTGCGAACAAGCAGGAGGACTACGAAGGCAAGAGCAATCATTAGGAGGGAGACTACCGCAGCCTTTTCGATTTCACCGATACTAAACTGTAGGTAGACTGAAGAAGACATCACTTCAGTGCGGTGGGCATTGATGCCACAAAAAATTAAAATAGGACCGAATTCTCCGAGGGATCTTGCCCAAGCCAAGGTGCCTGCAGCCATTAGCCCTCGATAACCTTGTGGCAGGACAATGCTCCAAAAGGCCTCACCACGTGAGCTACCCAATGTCATTGCTACTTCTTCCTGACGTGGGCTGATTTGATCAAAAGTATTGCGCATCGTGCGCACAGCAAAGGCACAGGCAACCATAAACTGTGCTAACACCACACCTGCAGCTCCATTGGTAATTCTCAGTTGAAGGTCAAAGGATTCGCCGGCTTGTTTGATCATGCGTTCAATCGTACGGTTTTCCTGAACAATATATTGACTCCCATCCCGATCAAAGTAGGTAACATCCATGGTACCAAACGAGATATTGTTAAATAGAATCAGCAATCCGAGCCCGATAACAAGTGGCGGCAGTACAATAGGAACATCAAGAATGGTATCGATAAAGTTTTTACCGCGAAACTGGAAGCGCGACATGGTGTAACCAATGGGTACGGCAACCCAGAGTGATAACAGTGCGGAAATGGTACAGGAAACAAAACTGAGCTTGGCGGATGAACGAATCCTGGGATCATTAAATACCGCTGAATAATCACTAGGCCGATCAATTGCTACAGCATCCAGAAGAGAGTTTTTTGCGAGGCCAAGTTCTCCGCCAATGTCGACGTTTACAACATCAGCCTTTTTGACCAGCTCACTAAGTTTAATGTTGGCCAATGATCGAGCCTCAGTGGCAATATAATTGATTCGGTCTGCTTTAGACCGCCCATCAAATGGAGGGTCGATTAACAGGCGCGTTTCTTGAAGAGCTTGCTCCAGTCCGATAGCCACAACCGTTCCATTGGCTTTTTGATTGGCGGATTCAAGGTATTTAATGGCTTCCTCAATGGAAGGAGACATTAATAATAATTTGGTTTCGTCGCTCTTGCCCCAGCGCGGAACGATTACCAGTGCCAGAATTAAAGATATGATCAAAAATAAATAGAAACCACCTAGGGTGCCTAATCCAAAAAAGAAAGTCGTGTCGGATTTGGGTCGAAAATGAGAAGGAGAGTCCGGGGTTGGCGTGCTACTCATTTTCTAAACCGGGGTTTTCGATTATCTCAAAGCCCGCGTTAATGAAGTTCTCCTGTCCGGTTGATGATTTCAGGCGGCTCAATAAGCGCTGCATTAGTTGTTTGTACTTCGAGGATTTACTGATGGCATAAGTTTGAGTAGCGCTCGAAAGAGGGTTATCAATGCGGATCATTTTCACCTTATCTCGCTGGGCATGGGCATTAGCTACGTACACCAATCCGGCATCCAATGCACCTTGGGTGACTTGTCCTACGACCATTGGAGCCTCCGGAAAAGGATTTCCAATATTCGGCTTAATTTGGTTGTAGATGCCTTCGTCTTTTAGCAAGTCAATCGTGAGTTTGCCCATCGCAGTTTTTTCAGGATCACCAATTCCCACCTTCATTCCCGGCTTTGTTAAATCTTTCAGTGACTTTATATTCTTGGGGTTTTCCTTTGGCACAAGGATGATTATATCAGTTTGTGAAATATTAATAAGTTTTCCAAACCGATCTTCAACCATGGCGTGAAACGAAGCGTCACAGGTATGGTATACGTCCGGTGTTTCACCGCCCTTCATTTTACTCACCAGAAGCCCGCAACCCATCCAGGTTGTTTCAACAGTACAACCTTCGCGTTTTTCGAATGCGGAAATGATGGGCTCAGTAGCATGGCGGTTAAGTCCACCAGCAAAGTAAACTATATTAGGCCGCTCATCCCACAGATCTCCCTCGGCTGCTTCAAAGCCGTGTTTTCTAAAAATATTTAAACCTTTATCAACTGCACATAAGTATCGTGCGAAGTGTAAAGTTGCACGAGGAAGAGTTGCATACTTTAGCACACAAACTGTTACAACCCCGATTGGGGCATCTTCAATTTCAACTGATTCCAGTTCGGGATATTGGCTGGCAATTGAATTCCAGACAATGGCAGCATCAGCAGCATCAATTTTTACATCATTGGCGATTTCATTAACCGTTGGTTTGAAGTTTCCTCGGGCATCGACTGCCTTAAGTAAAGGGTCCCACTTGCCTAGATTGGTCATTAGTTTTTTTGTTTTTTTACCGACGCTGGCTGCTTCAGGGTTTCCCAGATTTACCCGGACATCTTCACGTAGTAGGTCGTTAACCTTGAGAATTTTTTTAGGATTACCTTTTTTTACCACAATAACCGGCCATAAGCGGGCTACGGGAATAGATTCTTCAGCAATCTCTTTTTCTTTTGCAATTTGAACATAGCTGGAATCTGCTGCTAGGTATAAATCGCCGCTATTTTGCGCTCTGATTTTTGTGAGTAATGTACCCGACCCGCTGTAACTTACCTCGACTTTACGATCCGGATAATCTTTTTGGTATGCGGCAATGATTTCATCCACGGGTTTAGACATTCCCGCCGCACAATAGAACTCAATGGTATTGGCATCTGAAGATGAAGTGTAGCCGGAGGAATTTCGTTCATCAGTGGAATGGGTATCTCGTGCCATGTAAGCCACTAGGCCAATAATAACTACCAACGAGGCAATGGCGAATTTAACGGGTGTTTTCATTTCAATACAATCAACTGCTGTAAATAATCAATCGGGCGAAATCACTACCTACTCTAGGGCTTGTTGGCAACTTTTCTCGGGCTATCCTCCCGAATGACTTCAAGCGACTGAATAACCGTCGATGCGGTGTGTCCTGACAGCAACTTTATCCTGCCCACTTGAATATCATCCTTGCTGCTTCCTATGACATTGATGAATAGCTGATTGGCTCCATGCTTTAACAGTCCCTCCGGAACAGTAAGCATAGTTACTTGCTTGGTTGTATCCCTTTTCAAATGTCCAATTTCACGGCCATTTAGTTTTACGGCCCAATCGTTATGTACATCATGCTGCTCGATTGCTAACGAATAAGCATCTTCGTGGCCATTAAACTCAAAGGGTATCTTTAGCTCAAAACCTTTTGGCTCGGGAGATGACTCAGTCCAGCCAGCAACTACGTTATCACCCAAATGATGCAGCGTTTTGTCAACATCAATGGCGGTAGAACTCTTTAAGTTCGGAACGATCAAATCTATCAGTAGGTTTTCTTCAACTTTGATTCCTTCGAATTCTTTAATGATTACTTTGCCTATTCCTCCAGTACTTTTCATCACATCAAATTTCGGTAAAACCACTTTACCTTGGAGTTTAATATCAAAAACACGACTGCCGGGTTTATCATTCGGCAATGGCGTAAAGCCTAAGCGAACTGTGTATTTACCTGCTTTCCCTTTATCCAAGAGAGGCAGGCTAAGCTTAGTCATTCCTTTCAAGGCAGATGTATAAATCCAAGGTTTTTGTGTTCCATTCAATTTTACGTTACGCCAATCACGCTGAATCACTTCCGCGGCACCCTCCTCCTTTAAATTAAATTTGATTCCATAATTATTAAAACCCCCTTGCCCTTTGTTTGTTATTGGCCGTGGGTATCCAAACCAGACGGTGCCTGCGCGATCACGCATATCACCAGGAGCCCCAAAATTAATTGCCATATGTTCAACGGGCTTAGTGGCTGCCTGTGAAATAAATACTGCCCATTCAGCATGGCCTTTTTGTGGCTTATTCTTTAGCACCACCGTTGTGCGTAATGAATAGCTACAGGTGCAGCCGGCACTTGCTTCCTGCATACTTAACAAGCCATTAGCCGGTATCATACTGTTCCAGCAACCCGGTCGAAGGCCTCCAAAAAGCTGAAGGCCAGAATCCTGCTCGGTGTTTACAATAGCTCCACTGTAAGAGCGGAAGAAAAGATTGTGAGGTGTAGCTGTCACAATTCCACAACTGTGACCGGGGCGCAGGAATTCCCATTCGACAGACTCTCCGGTAATCGGATGTTTGCGTTGTTGGATTTCACCGGTTTCCAGATCACATCGACGCGGTTCGATATAAATTGTGTCACCCATAATTGTTGGGCGTCTTCGGTAATTAAGAGGTTTACTCCACATTAAACTACCGCCCCCGCCATCAATGACGGTAATGCGGCGCCAATTAAGGTTTTCGGCGAAACCATCTTTATCTTTATCCTTAGTGTTATTGAAAGGGCCTTCGTCGTGATTGCTGTAGTGGCCAAATGCGAGTAACTTACCGCTTTGGTAAGCTAGGCCAAGTTTTGTGCCACCGCTGCCGGTTAGGTCGTACGGACGACTCCACAGCGTGTGACCCGTCTTGATATCAAGACACACTACTCGGCGATAATCTTTGGTCTTCTCATCCATTTTCTGTTCGCGCTCCACTTTGAACACGCCCGCAGAAATGTTTGCCTCGGTAGCGGCTTTGGCTTGTGCTTTTTCCCGTGCATCTAGATCATTTTTCAATAAATAAACCCGGCCTTCACCAATGACCAATGAGATATTCGGAATGTCTTTGCCCTCATGTTCCCACAATTTTTCACCTGTGATGATATTGTAGGCGAACACCTTTTCGCTGGTCATGATCTTCTTTTCATCTACTGGTGAAGGGTTGTGGTCTGGTAGCCAACCAGGAGCATTGGCAATCATTGAGCGCCAGTGAAGGTCGTTACGTTGGAAATAGGCAAAGGCACGCTTATCAGGAAGGGCATGTAATCCCTTTACTTTTTTCAATGTGGACAAAGCTGGCTTGGGGGCATTTTTTTCATCAACCCATTTTCCATCTTTTACGAGTGAGTTCCAGAGATAACCATATTCCTGTGCCAGAGGAGTTGCGCCTGTGCCAATTAAAATATTGTCGTGTACAGCGATATATCCCCAGCGCAACGCCTTATCGGTTTCTTCCCTTGGGACTTGAAATTTTCGAGTTGTCTTTCCTGTTTGTGCATCCAACTGAAGGACTCGGTTGTGGGTGGCTACGAAGATGGACTCATCAGTTGCAGTAATATTAGAGCCATCCACATCTACTCGGACTCTCACGGCTCCTTGAATTTTACGTTTCCACAGAAATGTTCCATTATAGGCATCATAGGCCATCACCACTTCTGCTCCCTGCATAAAGAGTCGGCCATTAATCGCTAATGGACTGGCCGCGCGCGCGTGGCGCCCAACCATATCTTCACTTCCAGGCTCACCATACCACAGCACACCGAGAGGCCCTTTAACGAGCTTATCAGGGGTTGAAGAGGTATTGGCTGTATTTCCGTAAAGCCCAGTCCAGCTCCCTGCGCCATTAAGTTTTCCGCGAGTAAAAAGGAAGTAGTTATCTATGGTTTGAGCTTTAGTTTCTGAAGCGGCATTTGCCAATAGCCCATTTTTGATTTTTTCCAGAGATGGAGGTGCCCATTTGTTTACTGGCCCCAACACCAGCTTTCCGCCGGAAGGGCGAAGCACTCGAGCAAGTTGGCTTATGGGCAAATTTGCTTCTTCACCCAATACGGCGCGCTCCGAAGTAATCAGGTTGGCAAAGTAATCAGGTAAATCACTATACGGCCAATTAACGGCGATCACTCGGTCTCCCAATAATCCAGCTTTCATCAACCGCGAGCGAATTACTGCGAGCCGTTTGGCATCCTGTTCGATTACTACAAAATTGAGCTTGGTGTTTGAGGCCAGATATTCAGTTAACCTTCCGTCACGTGCACCGGCTACAAGACACCAGCCTTGATTGATATTAGATAACTCCAATATCTTGTCTGCTGCGCTATTGATACCTTGATCGTTAATGGGTTGTGATGCTTCTTTGATTAATCGTCCATTTTCCTGAGAGGCTTGGGCTCCTAGGCAATGGATGAATCCATTGTCGCCACTGACAAATAGCCGATTGTCGGAAATTGCCATACTAACCGCATTGCCGTCAATGGTATGATCCATAACAAGTTTACCTGATGCGGCTTCCAGTGAAATCACAAATCCATTTCCTCCAGCAAAAAGCGTTTTGCCGGCGAGCGACATTGTGGCAAGCCCTTTTCGGGGGGTGAACCACTTCACGCGAGCTGAATTTAGGGTACTTTTTTCTTTAGCTATGGTTGTGAGTCGATTGGTGGTCTTATTGAGTTCCCTCGTTATTTTTTCGAGCTCCTCAGGCTTATCACTTGCGGCCTTATGTCTCTTTCGAATCTCAACGATGTTTTTTGCCAGTGTTGTTGATTCTTTATCCAATTTTGGAACTACGGAGTTAGCTTTGAGATTGGCAGCACGATCAATGCAGTAGATGCCTTTTTCTGTGGCAATAAATGCGGTGTTTTTGGTCATTACCATATCATTGGAAGGAAAGCTGGAAAATTGGTCGCTTTGTCTTGAACCACTATTGGCATTAAAGGCAATTTTAGTATCTGTTCCTTGATTATTGTTTCCAGCAAATAGCTGGCCTTGATCTATCATAGTCCATGATCCGCCGGTTTTGCCGCCGCCAGAGAGAAAACGTTTGAATTTACCGGTGCGCTTGTCGAATGCTACGGGCATGCTTCGTCCTGCAGGTATAAAAACTGTATCATCAGAAGCTACTATGTAACCCTGCGGGGCCACGCCCCCATACTGCAACCCCCATGCTTGATCACCAACCGTGTCATTTATCCAGATAGGCCGACCTGTCTTGATATTAAGGGCTACAATATATAGACCTTCGTGAGGGAAAATTCCCGCAGCAGCATATAGAACCTCATCTTCCACCAAGACACCGGTTCTTACTGGCCAAAGGGAAACCATACGACCTCTTCCAATAATCTGCTCTCCACTGGGGCCGAGTCGGTATTTCCATATTTGGGTGCCTTTTTCGGCATCCACACAATAGATGTGACCATCGTCTGAGCCAAAATATATTCGTTCCTCATTGATGAACGGTGCAAATCGAACCGATCCGTCGGTGGCAAAGCTCCATTTGCGTTTGCCGGTTCGTGTGTCGTGAGCATGAACGTGGTTGTCTACGTTGTTGCCAAAGTAAAGTGTTTTTCCTGCGGATACTACTTGGTAAGCTCGATCACTATGCATCCGGAGTGTTTCCTCCCCAGGTAATGGCCAGGCTGTGCGCGGGGCATGGAGGGATTGAAATGTCCATTGTGGAAATAGTTGAGAGGGCAAATTGACTGATGTTACCCCAGAGCGTTTTCCATCGTGGCGATAGGTTGGCCAGTCATTTGCAGAAACAAAGGTGTTGAACAGAAGGAAAAAAGCTATTGAGGTAGTTTTCATATTGGCTAATTTGAAGAGTGTATTATTCATGCATGGACTCTTCAGTTCGAACCTAGGTACTTCACCAAAAATAGCCTAATTGGCAAGCCTCATTCCCTAAGCTTGCTCAATTGTGCAGACCCTTTACAATTGCCTCATGCAGACCCTTTGTTCCCTTTCCGGGCTAGTTTTGTCCGGCATCCTTTTTTTTGTATCGACAGCCATAATGCGTGTAGAGGCGGCCAGTATTCCTGAGTCTCTTAACGTACAAGGTGGATTCATTGTGCACTTGGGCTGTGGAGATGGCGAGCGGACCTTGAGCCTTAGACCGAATGAACGCTATCAGGTTCATGGGCTGGATAAAGATCCAGAGAACGTTAGTCTAGCTCGAGCAAAGGTGAGGGAAGCAGGAGTGTATGGTCCGGTTTCCATTGATCGACTTGCAGGAGAAACACTGCCTTACATTGATGACATGGTGAATTTGGTGGTGGTTGAGAAATTAGGCGAAACACCAATGAGCGAAGTTATGAGGGTTCTCGCTCCTAAGGGAGTGGCTTATGTAAATCATGGCGGCGAATGGAAAACAACGGTTAAACCTCGCCCAGATGACATTGATGATTGGACGCATTTTTTGCACGGTCCGGGGGGTAATGCTGTTGCTCGTGATAAAAAGGTAGGGCCACCACGTCATCTCCAGTGGTTGGGGAGTCCTCGGTGGTCAAGGCATCATGACCGCATGGCAAGTATGAGTGCCTTGGTTTCATCAGGCGGCCGGGTATTTTACGTAATGGATGAGGGTTCGCGGGTTTCCATTCAGTTACCTGCACGTTGGACACTGGTTGCACGTGATGCATTCAACGGCGTAATTCTCTGGAAGAAGCCGATGAAGAAATGGCATAGCCATCTTTGGCCGTTGAAAAGCGGTCCAACACAATTGGCGCGTCGTTTGGTGGCGGTTGATAATCGTGTTTTTATTACGCTGGGAGTGGATGAGCCGGTAAGTGTTTTGGATGCGGCTACCGGAAAATTGATCCATGAACTGCCCGAAAGTAAAGGTGCCGAGGAAGTGGTAGTAGACGGAGGACAGGTGTTTGTCCTGGAAAGTCCAGCGGAATGGGAATTGAATTCATTCCTGCCCTTTCATAACACTGGGGATCAGGCTCGAGTTAGGAAAGATTATGCATGGAATGAAAAACCGCGGAAGGTAAAAGCCTACGATGTGGTTACTGGTAAAAGATTGTGGGGAGATGACTCCAAGGTCGCTCCATTAACCTTATCAGCCGACCAAAATCATATCTATTTTCACGATGGAGAGAAAGTTCAGGCAAGGAATCGTTCGTCTGGAGATATTGCTTGGACAAGTGGTAAAACATTTATACCGGAGCAGGTTCGTTTTAATTTTGGCCCTAAGCTTGTTGCTTACGATGGAGTCGTTCTTTATGCGGGTGGAGATCGCCTTATGAAGGCCTTTGATTCCAAGACCGGTAAGCAACTCTGGGAAGCACCTCATGCCCGAGGGGGTTATCAGTCTCCGGAAGATGTGTTGGTTATGCAAGGCATGGTCTGGAGTGCTCCAACAACAAGTGGGAGAGATACTGGTGTATTTACGGGTCGTGATTTACGGACCGGTGAAGTGAAAGTTGAGTTTCCTCCCAACGTAAGTACTTACTGGTTTCATCACCGCTGTTATATTGCTAAGGCTACTGATAATTTTCTCATGCCATCGCGCACGGGAATTGAGTTTGTTGATCCCTCAACCAAAGATTGGGATATTAACCACTGGGTTAGAGGCGGCTGTTTATATGGCGTAATGCCGGCTAATGGGCTTACTTATGCTCCACCTCATAACTGTGCCTGTTACCCGGAGGCTAAGCTTTTTGGTTTCAATGCATTGGCACCAGCTGCTCCTTCCCGGAAATTAGGAGAAGTCAACGAGTCCAACCGATTGGAAAAAGGGCCTGCTTACGGGAAAGCAACTGACTCAGCAGGTGCTGCAGATTCAGATTGGCCAACTTACCGTCACGACAATCGTCGCAGCGGTTTTTCTCAATCGAAAGTGTCCGACCAACTCAAGTCCAAATGGACATCAGAACTGAAAGGCAAGCTTAGCGCAGTGACCATAGCAGAAAACAAGCTTCTGGTTGCACGAGTAGATGCCCATGAAGTAGTAGCATTGAATGCAGAAACAGGAAAAGTAAGCTGGCGTTATACTGCTGGCGGCAGAGTAGATTCACCCCCCAGTATTCATGATGGTCGGGCTTACTTTGGAAGTGCTGATGGTTGGGCCTATTGCTTAAGGATAAGTGACGGAGAATTAGTCTGGCGCTTTCGTGCGGCTCCAGAAGACAGACGGCTTATGGCCTACGAACAGATCGAAAGTGTGTGGCCGGTCCATGGAAGTATGCTCATCAAAGATGAAAAGGTGTTTTTTGTGGCCGGAAGATCCAACTTTCTTGACGGCGGCATGCGCTGGTTTGCTCTAGATACAAGAACTGGCAAAAAACTGGTAGAGGAAGTGCTCGATGAAAAAGAACCCGGCCAAGACAAGAATCTACAGGATCGCATTCAGATTTTGCAAATGCCAGTCGGCCTCCCTGATATCCTTTCTGCAGATGAAAAGTACATCTACATGAAGTCCCAGAAGTTTGATGATAAAGGTAAAAGGTATGATCTGGGGCCCCATAGCGGTGATTTTGCCGGTCAAGGCGGTCAACAAGGCGGAGAAACCGCCCATGTCTTTTGTCCTACTGGTTTCCTCGATGACACTTGGTTCCATCGCACCTATTGGGTATATGGCCGAAGTTTCGCTGGTGGCCATGGTGGTTACTATCAAGCAGGTAAATATGCACCGTCAGGGCGTTTGTTGGTTTTTGATGAGGACAAGGTTTATGGCTTTGGCCGCAAACCTCAGTACTACAAATGGACCACCATTCTGGAGCATCAACTTTTTGCCAGTGAACGCAACCGTAAGGCTCCCCCACCTCCGGCCCCCGGCCAGAAGAGGCAACGTACCGCAGGTTCAATGGTCGATTATGGCACACCTAAGACTTTGGATCCCACCAACAAAGCTTTAACTATCAGTGCTTGGTGTATTTCTGAAAAAAATACCGGCGTAGTTATGGCTCATGGAGGTCCTTTAAATGGTTATGCTCTAACTGTGGAAAAAGGCCTGCCAACCTTTTTGGTTAGATCCGAAGAGAAACTCTCCTCCGTTAAGGGAAAGAGAAAAATCACCAATAAGTGGGTTCACCTCATGGGTGTACTTACTGAAGATAAAAAGATGCGTCTTTATGTAAATGGAGAACTCGTTGGTGAAGGTAAGGCCTCGGGATTATTGACCAAGACTCCGGTTCAGGGATTACAAATTGGGGCTGATACGGGCTCAGCAGTAGGTGAATATACTGTTCCATTTGCCTTTAAGGGAGTGGTGGATGAAGTGCGCGTTTATCACCGGGCTTTAAATGACCGGGAACTGGCCAAGCTTTCAGATTGGGGAAATGAGCCCAAGGATAAGTCACTCGTTCTCTATTCGGGTTTTGAAACAGGCAAAGCAATTGATGATTCAGGTAATAAACACGGAGGTAAAATCACGAGCGCAAACATCGTTCGGGCCAAAACCGGCAAGGCGGTTCATTTTTCCGGTCGGTCTGTCCCAGGACGTGGCGGTCCTTCCATTGAACATCATTGGACGCAGGACATCCCGATCTTGGTGCGGGCTATGGCTAAATCCGGAGATACCCTGCTTCTAATGGGGCCACCGGATCTGGTTGATGAAGAGAAAAGTTTCGTGCGCTTAGCCGAAGGTGATAAGGAAATTGAAAAAGTTTTGAGCGAACAGGATCAAGCTTTGCAGGGAAAGCAGGGCGGTATTCTGCTATTGGTCAACGCCCAAGATGGGGAAACAAAAAGAACTATTAAACTTCCATCATTGCCTGTTTGGGACAGTTTGGCAGTAGCAAAGGAAAAAGTGTATTACACTACGCAGAAAGGTGAAGTAGTTTGTCTTAGTGAATAATCCAAACTCACAAGTTGTTGGCTCATATGTCTAAGGATATAACAAAAATTCTTTTAGGGGCGCTTGCTGCAATACTATTGTTTTGTAATCCATCGGTCTCAGAAGCCTGTTCGGTTCCAGTCTTTCGTTATGCACTGGAGCTGTGGCCGCCTGATGAGTACGAAGTAGTTCTCTTTCATAAAGGTCCTTTGACTGAGGAGGAAAAGCAGCTTTTGGGTAAAATAAAGCCACTAAAGTTGGAGAATGCCTCCGTTCCCAATATGCGCATTCACGAGGTGGATCTGAAGGCTGATCCAGATCCACGTTGGATCAAATGGTGGGAAGAAAATAAACCCGAGAAATTTGATGGAGCTTGGATGGCGATATTTTACCCGGCCAGTACCCTTAAGATCATACCCTTATGGGCGGGGCCATTTACCGAGATAGGCTTAAGTAAAACGTTTCAGTCACCAGCACGCCAACAATTGGCCAAGCGTTTGCAGGATGGAGACAGTGCGGTTTGGGTTTTATTGGAGTGCGGTGACAAGCAAAAAGATGAGGCCACCAAGAAGATTCTGGAAGAACGGTTGGTTCATTTGGGTAAGACTTTGAAAATGCCTGAGCTTAAAGACCAGGATGTTCAAGCTGGCTATCTTTCGATTCGTCCGGAGGACTTGAAGCTGGATTTTTCGCTACTAACTATTTCTGCTGATGACCCCAATGAAAAGGTGTTCCGAGAGATTCTTTTAAGCAGTGAAGACGATTTGAAAGATTTTGATGAGCCGATTGCCTTTGCTGTGTTTGGTCGTGGCCGGGCGATGCCGGCCTTGGTGGGTAAGGGCATTAATAACGACATGATTGATGATGCCTGTACGTTTCTTTCTGGGCCATGTTCCTGTCAGGTTAAACGGCAGAACCCAGGCTTTGATATTCTGACCTCGGTTAACTGGGATGAACTTCTGGAAGAACAGATTGAGAGGCTCGATGACAAGGCATTGGCGCAGGCAGGAAAACCAGCTCCGACTGAAACGACTGTTACTGCCAACAAAGAATCTTCTCCATCCAATGAAGCTTCAGGCAACTCAGTTAAAACATCTTTCAATGAGCCTGAGGAAAATAATGATGAAGTTGGAGTAACACCTTCACCCTTCATGGGTTGGATCATCTGGGGGCCGGCAGTTATTCTTGGAGCGGGAGTTTTGGTGCTCCTGTTTGGCCGCAAGAAAGCGTGAAGTTCATCTGAGCTTCTCTTCAACCGTGACGATAAATTAGAATTTTCTCAGAGATGAAAGTACTAATTCCAATTGTTATAGGTTTGATAGTTTTGGGTTGCTGGGAATTCAGGGTAGGAGAAGTTGCTAAGATTGATGATTATGCCAAGGTGGCTAAATCTAAAATTTTACCAGAGGCCAACGGCACAGATACTCTTGCGGCTTACTTCGCATCGCTTTCTCCGGGAATTAATGAAGTTAAAACTGAGTACGATGGTCGGTTAAGAAGGCTGATTGTTACCACGCCAAAAATATTTAGCCACCAACATCTTTATCCAATTCTTTTTTGCTTTCATGGGGCAGGAGGTAAAGCTGATGGTCCCAGTAAAAGGTGGAGTCCTCATGCCGATAAGCGTGGTTTGGTTATCATTAGCGCTGAGGCAGTACAGCCTCAGGCAAAATGGAACTTTACCAACAAATTCCACGCTGAAGAACATGATGATGTTGGGTTTATATTGAAGGTAGTGGAAGCTTTGGTTGCCGGTCAGGTTGCTGATCCAAAAACCATTTATGCAACCGGGCATTCCAGTGGGGGTCTTTTTTGCTATCGGTTGGCCAAAGAAACGATCGTATTTGCAGCGTTGTCTCCGATGAGTTGCGGCATGGTGAAGGGCGTTCATGATCCGGATCAAAAGACAAAATTCGTTCCAATCCTGCAAGTGATAGGAGATCAGGACAAAAGCTTCAACGGATCACAAAATAGAGTAACGATGTATTCAGCTAGTAAACGCATAGATGTCTGGCGAAAGTTTAACCAATGCTATCCCAATCCAGTCGTTCTTAAAAAAGGAAAAGAGATCACGGTTTACACCTACGTAAACCAAGCCGGGATAGAAGTGGCCTTGTGTCAGGTTAAAGGGCAGGGACATTTCATCAGAAGAGATCTGCGGGATAGCGCCGATTCCTTAGCATTGGATTTTTTGCTAAAACATCGAAAAAACAGGTAGCTCTAATATATTTCGCTCCTTCTTAACTTTTATGAGCCAGTACCCTTTGGTAAGATTTTCTAAGTGATGAAATCCAGAAGGAACTTTATTAAGTTAAGTAGCCTGGCAGCACTTGGTTTTAAGAGCGTAGTCCAAGCTGAAGGTGCAAATAGAAAACCCTTTATCCATGGGTTTAACTTTAAATTCAAAAGAGGCGTTCCAGAGAATGAAATCGCATCTTTGATGAAGGAATTGTCTGATATAAAAGGTAAAATCCCTGTCCTTAAGGAGTTCTTTATAGGCAAAAATATCGCAAAGAGGACGCATGGGTTTCAGTATGGTGAGATTGCTGTCTTTGATAAAAAAGAGGATTTGATGGTTTATGAGAAACATCCCGAGCATCAAAAACTGGTGAGAAAAATACTTCCGAGATTGGAGATTGGAAATGGAATGGATTTTTTTCCAATCGGGGCGCCGAAGACAAAACTCGGGGCAATGAGTTACAAGGGCCATTTTGTTCATGCCTTCAATTTTAAGTTTAAGGCTGGGGTATCTAATGACGAAATTGCCGAATTGATGAGCGAGCTTGCTGACCTTAAAGGCAAGATTCCGGTTCTCAAGGAATTGATGGTTGGGAAAAATGAGGCACGTTGGCACAGGGGTTTTCAGTATGGCCAAATTTCTATCTTTGATAAAAAAGAGGATCTTATTAGCTATGATAAACATCCCGAGCACCAGAAGTTAGTTCGCAGGATTATCCCTAAACTTGCAGGGGGAAACGCTATGGATTTTATTCCTATAGAATCCTAAATCTCAATCATTCCACCGATCACCTCTGATAGCTCGCCAATCACGGTGGGACTTGAGAGTCTTTCGATAAGTTTTATGTAACTCGAAATAGATTAAACGGTTTTTCAAGGATCGTTCTCTTTGAGTTACCTTACAGCCTTGTGATAAGAATCTTGTAAACTCACGCACTCCAATATTCAATTATGGTAAAATCTAGGTTTTTCCTTGTGTTTTTTCACTATGCTTATTTTGTCTGTGTGATTAGATTCGAGGCATGAAGGTTGTCGGTTTTGTTGCATTGTTTCTCCTGCCTTTTTGTGTTTTTGCAGCGGAAATAAATCGAAACATTATAGCTCGCGGGAGCTATGCAAACAGCCAGCTCCAATTCGAGAAA
Source organism: uncultured Verrucomicrobiota bacterium (assembly GCA_902551155.1). Lineage (GTDB taxonomy): Bacteria > Verrucomicrobiota > Verrucomicrobiia > Limisphaerales > UBA1100 > UBA1100. The sequence continues at coordinate 37,062 of CACDBG010000009.1, forward strand.
AATAAGACGGGTCGTGTGGCTTTTATCGGGGGGTCCATTACTCAGATGAATGGCTACCGGCCTATGGTGGCTGATTGGTTGCAGGAACGTTATCCAAAAACCAAGTTTGAATTTATTAATGCTGGTATCTCCTCCACCTGTTCAACCACAGGGGCTTTCAGGTTGAAATCTCATATTCTGGACAAAGGCCAGATAGATCTATTCTTTATCGAGTTTGCGGTGAATGACGATCAGGACGCGGGCCATGCGCGTCGGGAATGTATACGAGGCATGGAAGGGATTATTCGCAACGCGCGTAAGGCTCAGCCGAATATGGATATTATTGTGACGCACTTTGTAAATCCAGGAATGCTCGAGCAATTGCGTTCAGGGAAAATGCCCTTATCCATGGCGTCTCATGAGAAGGTGCTTAAGGCCTATGATGTTTCGACTATCTTCCTTGCGCGCGAGGTAGCTGATCGGATTAATGCAGGGAACCTCACCTGGAAAGTTTTTGGTGGTACTCATCCCAAGCCTGCGGGAAATGCCATTGCTACAAAAATGATTGCACAGTTGTTGAGTGATGCGTGGGATAAGCCGGCTCTTAATGAGCCTTCGCCCCATGCAATGCCGTGGAAGCCTGTTGATAGTGGCAGTTATTTTAATGGCCATTTTCTTTTGCCAGCAGAATCAGTCAATGACACGTGGGTTTGGCATGTGCCTGATTGGAAAAAGATTTCGGGCGGCTTCCGAACGAATCCTTTTGGCGGTATGAGCCTTTTAACGGCTACTGAACCGGGTAAGGAGGCAACGCTGAAATTCAAGGGGCGCGCATTGGGCGCATACGTTTTGGCTGGGCCTGATGCAGGGGCTTTGGAAGTAAGTATAGACGGAGGGCAATGGAAGAGAGTGGATTTATACCACCACCACAGCCGAGGTTTAAATTATCCGAGGACAGTTATGTTTGCATCGGATCTAAGGGCGGGAGAACACACGGCTAAACTGAGGTTGAGTGTTAAATCCAACCCCAAAAGCAAGGGTACATCTGCAAGAATTCTTCAATTTACGGTAAACTAAATTGTCCGAAACAAAACCCAAGTTACCTTTGAAACATCCTTCTCTTTGGCGTGGAGAAGAATTGTTACAGCGCGCCGACTGGCAGATTCAATTATCCGGCACAGAAATTAAGGAGCTACAATTAGTGGCCGAAGGGTTAATGGATCAATCGGTTGAAAGTATTGAGCTTTGTGACTTCGATTTGCCTCAACTTGCTCCTCGCCTGAAACAAATCAGCCATGATCTAGAGCATGGCTGTGGAGCGGCTTGGCTGAGAGGCTTGCCGAAGGATTTGGATCACACGCTGCTGGAGCGCATGTTCTGGTTGTTGTCTTTGCATTTGGGGACGCCGCTATCCCAAAGTGCAGAAGGGGAGCGTCTTTTTAGCGTTGCTGATAAGGGTTATGCTCCTGATGACCCACGGACCCGCGGGCCCAATACTCGTGCCAAGCTCAGTTATCATACTGACCGGTGCGATGTTATTGGTTTCTGCTGCTACCGGCAGGCAAAGAGTGGAGGGGAAAACCGTATTGTTAGTTCCATGTCCATATATAATGAGATTCTTAATCGGCGACCGGATTTATTGGATCTCTTGTGTGAGCCTTTTTATTATCTCCGTCATACGGTAGATGGGGGCAATGAAAAACCATGGTGTCAGCAGCCGGTTTTTTCGTTCTGCGATGGTCACTTTGCCGCGAGTCTTTTACGGGTATTGATTGATCGTGCTCATTCGCATCTGGATTTACCGGATCTTTCTTTTGATCAAAAAGAGGCATTGGATTTGATCGAGAATTTAGCCGATGAACCGTTTCTGCATCATTCCTTTTATCAGGAGCCGGGGGATATACTTTTTATCAATAACTGGGTAAATTTACACCGCCGTACGGAGTTCGAGGATTGGCCCGAGCCTGATCGTCGTCGACATATTTTTCGCATCTGGTTGTCAGTTCCCAACAGTCGTCCATTGGATCCTCTCTTCTTGGATAATTATGGGGCAGTTGAAGCAGGCGCATTACGGGGAGGAATGAAACCCAAGGCTTTCTCTACATCCTAAATGCTCAAGTGATGCGTGACATCATTGCCGGGGCTCCCTAGGATTATGAGCATTCATGAGACATTTTCTTTTCTTCTTACTGACGAGCTTGGTTTTTACTCTTCAAGCGAAGGACAAACCGGCTAATTTTGTAATCTTTCTTACTGATGATCAGGGTTGGGGTGATTTGGGAGTACAAGGCCATCCATTAATTAAAACTCCCAATCTGGATCAGTTTGCCAAAGAGGGAGTGCGTCTTACTCAATGTTACTCGGCCTGCGGTGTTTGTTCACCCTCTCGTTCTTCTATTCTCACCGGTCGTACTCCTTATCGGAATGGAGTATGGCGCTGGATTCCCGCAGGTCACCAAGTACACCTGCGCACCAGTGAAATTACCATTCCCGAGGCTCTCAAGGCCAAGGGATACGCTACTTGTCATACGGGTAAATGGCATTTGAACGGCTTCTTTAATGACCCTCGTCATCCTCAACCCAACGACCATGGATATGACTGGTGGCTGGCGACCCAGAACAATGCATCTCCTCATCACATTAATCCCAAGAATTTCGTGCGTAATGGTCAAGCTGTTGGGGTGATTGAAGGGGCGTCAGCAGTTATTGCTTCAAAAGAAGCGGTTCATTGGCTTCGCAAGGAACGTGATAAGGAGAAACCTTTTTTCATTACTGTTTGGACTCACGAGCCGCATCTTCCCATCGAGTCGGCTCCTGAATTTATGCAACCTTATGCCGATATCGATGATGAAGGCATTCGTCAACACCACGGCAATATTACTCAGTTGGATCATGCCTTTGGCTTACTGATGAAGGAACTGGATCAGCAGGGTTTGACAGAGGATACCTTTGTTTTTTTTACCTCTGATAATGGTCCGGAAGGAGCGGGCACCAAGGGTCGCACCCGTGGATCAACAGGTGGGTTGCGTGGTCGTAAACGTTGGAGTCATGAAGGGGGTATTCGCGTTCCAGGGATAGCCCGTTGGCCCGGGCATATCAAGCCGGGAACGACCAGTAGCGTGCCAGTGATTGGTTCAGACTTATTTTCAACAGTGCTGGCTATTGCTGGTGTGAATTTACCCAAGGATCGGGTGATAGACGGAGTGGACATGCGTCCAGCTCTTGCGGGAAAGCCAGTTGAAAGGCCTGTGCCCCTTTACTGGCGTAATCATTTAGCACCGAAAGACAATCATGTTGCCTTGCGCATAGGTGACTGGAAGATTGTAGCAGATGAGTCGCTGCAACAATTTCAACTTTATGAAATAGAAAAGGATTGGAGGGAAGAAAAGGATTTGGCAGAAGAAATGCCTGATAAACTAGCGTCAATGAAGGCTGCACTCCTCAAGGTTCATGGTGAAGTGGAAAAAGAAGGGCCCTCGGAATGGTGGTTAAACGAGCAGCCTCGTCAACGCGGCAAACGGACCAAGGGAAAGAAATTATCGGAGGGCAAGGATGAAACCGGTGATTGGGAGATTGTTAAGGGAGGTACTGTGAGCAAGGATAGTAAAGGCTATCTTCTCAATGCCTTAGGCGGTGAGGCCTTTGCATTACATAAGCTGGATAATCCGGTAGGTGAAAAGATTGCCTTTGAATTAGAATATCAGGCAGCAGTTAAGGAGCGAACTCGAAACGCCTGCCTCGTATTAGGGGCGGAACCCCTTAACGATAAACTTTGGAAAGCAGGTTCCATGATCGGGATGGGGGCACACGGAATTTTCCCAGGATCTTGGGCTAACACCAGTGCAGGAACTCTCAAAAGAGCATCTTTAAATCCAGATGCATCTTTCAAGGCTAGAGTAACCATTGACACCGTCAAAAGGCTATTAACCCTCAAGGTAGATGAGACAGAGATTGTGATGCAAATACCGAAAGATTTGGAAAAAATCAAATATTACGGTATATATGCCAAGGATACCAAAACCCGGTTTAGTCCCGTGGCCATCGAATAGTTTGATGTAAATCTCAGCCTGACTTGGCGATTGATTTACCCGTGCTTTCCAAGTCATTACACGCTTCCACCAATCTGGAAGCCATAGCTTCCTCGGCTTTCTTGAGGTAGGAGCGTGGATCGTAAACTTTCTTGTTTCCTACTTCTCCTTCAATTTTTAGTACTCCCTCATAGTTGGTCATAATGTGATCAGAAATCGGGCGTGTGAAAGCGTATTGTGTGTCAGTATCGATATTCATCTTTATAACACCGTATTCGAGGGTTTCCTTGATTTGATGCTTTTCGGACCCACTACCTCCATGAAACACAAGGTCGAATTTGGCTTCTTCACCGTACTTTCTAATCACCGCATCCTGGCCTTGCTTTAGGATTTCTGGACTGAGTTTAACTGCACCCGGTTTGTAGGCTCCATGAACGTTTCCGAAAGTAGCCGCAAACATGTAGCGACCGATACCGTTGAGACTTTCATATACGCTGAGCATATCCTCAGGTGTGGTGTAAAGTTTTTCAGCAGGTGTATCCTCTGTGCCGGCAGCGCCGTCTTCCTCTCCGCCAACGACTCCAGCTTCAACTTCAAGAATGATTTCATTGGCAGCGCAAAGCTCAAGGTATTGCTTTGAGATGGCCATATTTTCCTCCAGCGGAAGAATAGAAGCGTCAAGCATATGGCTTTGGAACAGGTTGTTTTGGCCAGCTTGTCTACGCTTGGTGGTCTCGGTAATGAGAGGCTTCAGAAAGCCTTCAGCAGCCTCAGGTTGACAATGGTCGGTGTGTAATCCGATGAGTATATCATATTTGTCCGCCAAGCGATGAGCTGCTTCAGCGAGAACAATGCAGCCGTGAACGGAATCCTTGACGTTCAGGCCGGAAGCAAACTGGCCGCCGCCAGTGGAGAACTGAATGATGCCGTCAGACTTCGCATCGGCAAAAGCCTTTAGCGCAGCATTGATGGTCGTGATGGAGGTAACATTTACCGCGGGGTACGCGTAGTCGCCTGATTGGGCAGCATCGAGCATCGCGGTATATTGTTCAGGTGTGGCAATGGGCATAACTCAAAACCGCTTAACGAAGCGGGGGCCGGAAAATAGGCTGTTTGCGAGGAAAATCAACCCCAAATATGACAAGAACTAGCGAATAGGTGAGGCAAATTATTCACATCAATCATTCGACGTTGAGCCGTGGGTAGAGCCTGCGCATAATACCCCGAGGAGATGCGTAAAATGACTCGATTCTTTCGGAATTATATTTGGGCATTTTTAACGGTAGGATTATTTTGCTTGGGGCTAGCTTCAGTGCAGGTCATCGCCGCGGAGGGCAATGATACTGTAGCGGTAGCGGATACCAACCAAACAGCCGCCCCAGATGCCCTAGAAATCAATAGCGCTTGGGGTCTTCTCAAGACCATCTTCACCTATGAGCTAAAGCTTGGGGCCATGCGCGTTTCGCTCAATGGCGTGTTACTCCTGCTGTTGATGTTTGGGCTCGTGATCGTCTTGGAAAAGGTCATTCGCGAAAGAGTGATAATGCGTGTCTTTGAGAAGACAGATTTTCCCGAGGCACTTGAGTATGGTATCGCTCGCATTATGGGCTATGCGTTTATGGTGATCGGGTTTTATCTTGCGTTTCAAGTGGCAGGTATTGACCTCAGTTCACTGGCTTTTATCGCGGGTGCTGTTGGCGTGGGTATTGGTTTTGGCCTGCAGAATATCATCAACAATTTTGTAAGTGGCATAATCATTTATGCCGAGCATCCCATCACCATTGGTGACCGGATAGAAGTTGGAGGGATTGCCGGCAGAGTGGAAAAAATAAGTCTGAGAAGTACTATGGTAGTGACGAGTGACAATATTACCATGATCGTGCCTAACGCTGATTTTATTTCACAAACTGTTACCAACTGGAGCTACAGTGATCCCAAGGTGCGGATTCGTGTGCCGATTGGGGTGGCTTACGGCACAGATCCTGAGAAGGTAAAAAAGCTGCTTTTGGAGGTGGCTGACGAGGATCCCAGAACATTAAAGGATCCCAAACCGAGTGTTATTTTCAGGGCGTTTGGAGCGAGCTCGCTAGATTTTGAATTGGGTGCTTGGACCAAGGAAATGACAACCCGGCCTACCAGTTATATCAGTGCCATCAATTTCGCTATCGATAAAAAATTTCGTGAACACGATATTGAAATTCCGTTTCCACAACAGGATTTACACATTCGCTCAGGAGGGGTTGAAATTAAAAAAGTTACTGAATCAGGTAAGGGAACGGCGGATTAAATTTTCAGCTCAACTTAAGCTTCAGAACGGTTTTTATCATCTTTCTTTTTTGGCTTTGGCTGTTCATTCGGGTTGTTACGACGGAAGTTAAAGTCAAAATTAAAATTTCTTTGTCCTTCTCCGTCGAATTTGAACTGCCGGAACTGAAGCCCGCCTTTGCCCCCGCCCATGCCTTCAAGCTGTTCAAGTTTTTTGATTAGATTGCGATCCAGTGCATCGCGTTGCTTTTCAGTATCTACTGGGCCAGTAAAAAGCTCATCACCGTTTTTGTCTTTGGCCGAGAATATTTTTTTCCCGTTTTTGGTTTTTAATGTATAAGAACCTGTTTCATCAGCTACTGTAACGCTGCTGGCAACTTGAGCATTGAAGTTGAAATTTTTGCGGTTACCTTCTGGTGGTTCGGGCATTTCAAATAACTCATTGTTGGGGAATATATCCATTCGAAATCCTCTTGGGCCAAAATTAGGGAGATTCTGGAGTTGTTTTCGGAGTTCTTCCATTTGTTCTTCCATCTGCTTCAGGTTGCCGGGGCGCAATTGGAACTGATTGAAGAGTCCGAGTCCCCTTGGAACATTGAAAGGCTTCCACTGTCCGTCTTGGAGGCGTAGGCCCTCCGGTAGGGTTTCCTCATTTTTTTTCATTTCTCCCTTGCCGAGTTTAATCTTGGCAGTTTGTTCCTTGGCGTTTCGATAAAACGTGAGAGTGACTTCATCGCCCGGCTTTCTGGTTTTGATAAGGGCCTGTAATTGTTCAGGGTTAACGATCAATTGATCATTCATTTGTGTGATGATGTCATTGAAACTAAGCCCACCTTTTTCAGCGGGGCTTCCCTTGGCAACATAAGACACAACTACACCGATACCCTCGGGAAGATTCAGTTGGGATCGGGTAGTGGCGGTAACCGGATCCATGGCAATTCCAAGGAATGCACCTGTCTTTGGCTGCGCTGCTTCCTTTTGTTTTGTCTCAGGGGTATCCTTCTTCTTTTCCTGGCTCAGGATAGGAAGTGCGAGGACTGCCGCAATTAGAATTATTAGGTTTGTTTTCATGTTAAATATATAGTTTGTAAAAGATTAGTAAATTTCGGCTGGAACAAGGAATCGTTCCTCGCGAGGTATTTGATACTGCACACGGGTTGCCCCATTGGGCTGGCCCCATTCGTAAGAATCAATGACTTGCATTCGAACACTCCGGTAAGGTCTTTTCCCGTTAATTTGGATGATACCTTCATTAACAGCTTCAACAACCTTGTTGTTTTTGCGGATGGGGAAGAGTTCGATTGGCTGTTCTTCAGTAGGTTTGGCGGCAACCTTTTCTGAAGTAATGATCTTCTCGGTCTCTTGAGGAGAGGCCAAGACCAAAGCCAAAGCAATAACTGCAGTAGCTGTGCAAGGGATAAGCCATAACCAACGGTTGGAGCGTATAATTGATTCTTGTTGATTTGTTTTTCCGGTACTTACAGCGTGGCCTATCCGTTCGAGGAGGGATTGATCTATTTTTGCAGGCCGGGTTTGCCGTAGTTCAGATTCCAGCGTTGGATCAAATTGAGGTTCGTTATTCATGGCTATTTAAATTGGTATCACGCTTGAGAAGTTCGAGGCCATAACGATAACGTGAGGCTGCGGTGTTTAGCGGTATATTAAGGGTTTCGGCTATTTGGGCAAAAGTCATCTCCCCCCAGATTTTAAGAATCAATATTTCCCGAAATTTTTCAGGTATTTTTTTTATGGATTGGTCTATGACTTGTGCCACCTCATTTTGTTCTATGGTGTTGTCAAACCAGCAGGTATCGGATTGGTCTGTAACCATTTCTTCCCGGGCTGTTCGTCGGTCGTTTTTTCGCGCTAGATCAATCGCTCGGCGCCGGATTGTGGCATATACCAGAGGGAGGTCAGGTGTTTTACCATCATTTTTGTTGGCGGACTCAGTTACAGCTTCATGCAACAAGTCCTCCGCATCTTCTTCGCAGCGAGTTTGGGTGCGGGCAAACAACAGCAATTGAGGGCCATATTTGCTCAGCCAATCTGTCCAATCTGTAGGTTTATTGTTCAATATTTGACCTGCATAATACCTGACTATCGAACTTCTATTCAATATGAAAGCGGACGAGAAGGGAGAGTTTGTCTAAAAAATTGCAGTATCTCTATTCCTTTGTGCATAATCTCTTATGCGCTTAATTTTACTGATTCTTTCCTATGTTATTGCTTTTCAGCTTCATTCGGATTCGAGGGAGTTGTTGGTTTATATTGGTACCTATACCAAGACTGAGGAACAGGGGATTCATTGGCTTAAGCTAGATATGGGTACGGGTAAGTTGACAGCATCTGGCAAATTGTCCGGGCAAAAAAACCCGTCATTTCTTGCTATTCATCCAAATAAAAAATTTCTTTATGCAGTTAATGAGATTGGTAACTACAAGGGTGAAAAGGCCGGTGGGGTGAGTGCCTATAGTATTAACCAAAAGACTGGTGCGCTTACATTTATAAATCAACAATCATCTATGGGGGGAGCTCCCTGTCATTTAGTGTTGGATGCCACGGGAAGAAATGTTCTTGTTGCTAATTACACTGGGGGCAGTGTTGCTAGTTTGCCCGTTTCGAGAAAAGGGCGCTTGCGCCAGGCTTCCTCATTTATTCAGCATACAGGTTCGAGCTTGTTAAAGCCACGGCAGGCCGCCCCTCATAGTCATTCCATAAATGTTTCACCGGGCAATAAGTTTGCTGTTGTTGCTGATCTTGGTTTGGATAGGGTATTAGTTTACGGTTTCGATTCAAAAGGTGGTAAAATAACTCCAGCAGGATTTGCGAAGGTGACTCCTGGATCGGGCCCTCGTCATTTTGCTTTTCACCCGAGCGGGAAGTTTGCTTATGTAATTAATGAAATCATCCTTACCATCACCGCCTTTGTGTGGGATGAAACGAAAGGCAAATTGTACGAGTTACAGACGATTACCACTTTGCCAGTAGAGCGTGGGAAGGGAATGAGTACGGCCGAAGTACAGGTGCACCCCAACGGTAGGTTTCTTTACGGTTCTAACCGTGGACATAATACGATCGCGGTTTTTCGTATCGATCAAAAGACCGGTAAGCTGAGTGCCGTGCAGCATCAATCGACCCAGGGTAAAACGCCTCGCAATTTTGGAATCGACCCCACGGGAAAATACTTAATTGCCGCTAATCAAACCAGTGGTGATTTATTTACTTTTTTGATTAATCGAGATTCTGGCGAACTGAAGCCCACAGGGTATTCGATAAAGGTGCCAATGCCTGTTTGTGTCAAGTTTCTCGATCTGCCTGAAAAGTAAATTTTTTCAATAGAAATTCAATTATTAGC